>JAFGEZ010000007.1 GCA_016931295.1 Candidatus Krumholzibacteriota bacterium | reverse complement strand
GAGGGAGGGATTCGAACCCTCGGTAGAGTGTTACCCCTACAACCGCTTAGCAGGCGGATGCCTTCAGCCGCTCGGCCACCTCTCCGCGCGCCTGTCGTGTTCGTTCTGGCGGAGGGCGAGGGACTCGAACCCCCAAGGGCTTGCGCCCGGCGGATTTCAAATCCGCTGCCTTACCAGTTAGGACTAGCCCTCCACATGTGAATCCTCCGCGGGGGGAGGATTCTGCGAGAGTATACGAAGCGGGCGGACGGGTGTCAACCGGAATAGGGCCCGTCCGCGCCCGACGGACCGCGGGCGGCCGCCTCGTCCGCCTCCCACGCCGCGAGACGCCGCCGGTTGCGCCGCCGCCTGACCGCCCAGGCGAGGAGAAAGAGGAACGCGAGCGGCGTCCACCAGGAGGCCGAGGAGACGAACGCCCCTCCCGTCCGGTACCGCTTCCTGACGACCGCGTCGAGCCGGAGGGCGAAGGCGTCGACCGGCTCGCCGAACGTTGACGCGAAGGCCTCGTCGAAATCCCCGGTCTTCTCGATGAAGGCCGCGACGGTCCGCAGATCGTCCGGACGGTCGTTGAGGAGTTCCATGACGGCGAGGTAACTCAGCCCGTAGGCGAGGGAGGCCTCGTCGGCGGGGCGTGGAAAGCGGCCCTCGAGCTCGTCCACGAGCGGCGGTTCGTACCGCCAGAGCAGACGGGCGAGGCGGAGCTGCTCGCCGAAGCCCCACTCGCGGGAGAGCCGCATCGCCACCCCCTCGAGAAACCAGGTCGGGCACGCGGCGCCGCCGGTCCGCTGCGCGAAGAGGACGTGGGCGATCTCGTGGCGCAGGATCGTGGAGAGGGAACGGGGACCGTCGGCGAGCCGCGAGGCGTCGAGCCCGATCTCCCCGCGGTCGATTCGGCTGAAGGCGGCGCTCCATTCGGGGAGGATGCCCCGGTGGAGGCGGCGGTAGTGTTCGGTGTCGCCGGCGATGTCGACGACGATCGCCCCCGGCCGCGCGAGCCCGATCGCCTCGGCGATCCCTGGCGCCTCGGCGACGACGATCCGGACCGTCTCCTCTGCGAGCGCCCGCCGGTTGGCCGGATAGCGGACGACGACGTTCTCCCCCCTCAGGACCTCCTCCCCCGCCGCCGGTCCGGCGAGGACGGCGAGGAGGATCGCGGCGGCCGCGGCGATGCGGGTCACGGCGTCGACCCCGGCGCGATGACGCCGCCTCCCAGGACGACCCCGTCCCGGTACAGGACGAGCGACTGCCCCGGCGTCGGCGCGCGCTGGAACTCGGCGAGCTCGACAACGAACCCGCCGCGCACGATCGTGACGGCGGCGACGTCGGCGGGCCGGTGACGGGACCGTATCTTCGCCTCGAGGGGCGGAAGAAGCCGCCTCGTGCGGAGACGGGGAGACCGGCAAAGGACGCGGCGCGCGCCGAGGGCCTTCGCGGGCGCGAGGACGATCCGCCGCTTCGCCGGATCGATCTCCTTGACGTAGCGCGCCCCCGGCCCCGCGATTCCCAGGCCGCGCCGCTGCCCCACGGTGAAGAGCGCCGTCCCGTCGTGACGGCCGAGCACGCGTCCCTCCTCGTCGACGACCTCCCCCGGTTCGACGTCGATCCGGCCGGCGAGGAAATCGCGGAGACCGCCCGCCGGCACGAAACAGGCGTCCTGGCTCTCCCCGGCGCGCTGCGGCGCGACGCCGGCCCGCGCGGCCGCCCTGACGACCTCCTCCTTGCAAAGCCCGCCGAGGGGAAAGATTGTCCGCTCGAGGATCGAGACCGGCACGCGGTAGAGGAAATAGGACTGGTCCTTCTCTTCGTCGAGACCGGCGGCGAGAAACACGGCGCCTCGCGAAAAGCGCACCGTGCGCGCGTAGTGCCCCGTCGCGACGAGGGGCAGGCCCCGCCTGTCCGCCGCGCGGGCGAGGGCGGGAAACTTCACCTTCTCGTTGCAGAGGATGCAGGGGTTGGGAGTCTCCCCCCGGCGGTAGGCATCGACGAAACGGCCGATCACCTCGCGATCGAAGTCTTCCGCGAGATCCTCGACGACGTGCTCGACGCCGAGGCGGCGGCAGAGGGCCGCCGCGCCGAGGACGTCCGCGTCGTCGCTCTGTCCGCGATTCGATGCACACGGCGCCGATCGCGGAACAAACCGGAAGGTCACGCCGACGACGCGGTATCCCCGCCCGGCGAGGATCCACGCGGCCGCGGCGGAGTCGACGCCGCCGCTCATCCCGACGGCGACGCCCGCGCCGCGCCCCTCGGGCACCCCGCCGGCGGCGGCGATCGCTTCGCGGAGATCGTCCGGCGACTTCGTCATAGCGGCGAGAGTTCGCGGAGACGGGACACGACCGCGGGAAAGGCTTCGAGAAAGGCGTCGACCTCGTCGTCCGTGTTTTGGGCGCCGAGAGAGATGCGGACGGCCCCCTGGGCGACGTCCGGCTCGAGTCCCATCGCGAGCAGGACGTGACTCGTCTCCTCCGAACCGCTCGCGCAGGCGCTGACGCTCGAGACGGCGAAGCCGAGCACGGCGAGGTTGAGCGTGATCGCCTCCCCCTCGATCCGCGGCACGGCGAGGCTGATCGTGTTGGGTATCCGCCGGACGCCGCCGCCGTTCACGATGATCCCCCCGGTTCTCTCGAGCAACCCCGCCTGGAGCCGGTCGCGGAGCCGGCCGATCCGCATCGCCTCCCCCGGAATGGCCTCCCGCGCGATACGGCACGCCTCGCCGAACCCGACGATCGCCGGAACGTTCATCGTGCCCGGCCGGAGTCCGCGTTCCTGGGCGCCCCCGGTCATGAACCGTTCGAGCTCGATCCCGCGGCGCACGTAGAGGGCGCCGATACCCTTCGGCCCGTAGAACTTGTGCGCCGAGACGGAGAGCATGTCGATCCCGAGAGCCTCCACGTCGACGGGGATCTTGCCGACGCCCTGGACGCCGTCGACGTGCAGCGGGACGCCGCGGGCGCGGCAGAGCCGGGCGATGTCGGCGATCGGCTGGACGACTCCCGTCTCGTTGTTGGCGAGCATGACGCTCGCGAGCGCGGTGTCGGGGCGGAGCGCGTCCCCGAACGCGTCGAGACTGACGACGCCGTCCTCGTCGACCGGCGCGTAATCCACCTCGACGCCGCCGCGCTCGAGATCGCGGCAGGTCGCATAAACGGCCGGATGCTCGATCATGCTCGTCACCACGTGCGGCCGCGCCTTGCCGCGGACCGATCCGCGGACGGCGAGGTTATCGGACTCGGTGCCCCCCGAGGTGAAGATGATCTCGTCGGGCGCGCAGCCTATGAGCGCGGCGAGGCTCGCCCGCGCCCCTTCGACCGCCTCGTGCGCCTCGCTTCCGAAGTGATGGATGCTGTGCGGATTCCCCGGCCTGTCGGTGAACCAGGGGATCATCGCCTCGACGACCTCCGGCCGCGCGGCGGTCGTGGCATTGTGATCGAAATAGACGCGCCCGGCCGGCCTGATCGTCATCGCCCCGCCTTTCCGCGCTCCGGCCCCGCGCCGGGATCATTCATGTCGCAGGCGACATCGGCGAGCGTGTAGGATCCGAGGACACCGGTGATGTCGTCGCCGAGCTTGCGAAGCAGTGGCTGCGCCGCGCACCGGTCGATCCGATCGCACTCCTCGCTCTCGGAGCCTTCCGGGCAGACGCATTTCGCCACGCAGAGCGGCCCCTCGAGCGCCCGGGCGATCTGGTCGACACCGATCTGATCCGGGGATCGGGCGAGACGGAAGCCGCCGCCGGGTCCCCGCACGCCCACGACGACCCCACCGCGGCGGAGCCGCGCGAGGAGTTGCTCGAGGAACGCCGGGGAGAGATCCTCGAGTTCGGCGATGCGTCTCGCCGACACGGGCCCCTGGCCGTGCCGCGCCGCGATCACGGAGAGGGCGCGCAGCCCGTATCTGAACATGCTGGTGAATTTCATCGCGGATACACCTCGTCCCCATCGGCTTCGAACGTACGGTGGAACACTATAGGGAAACCGCGGGCCGGCGGTCAAGAGCCGATCCCCCGCCTGATCGTCTATTCGAGCAGGGAGACGTGCTCGATCTTCGCGCCCTTCTCGATCTCCGTCACGGCGTCCATCCCCTCGACGACGTGTCCGAAGAGGGTGTACTCCCCGTTGAAGGTCGAGCGCTTCTCCTTCATGATGTAGAATTGCGCGATCGCCGAGTCGTAGTCGTCCGGCAGCCTGGCGATGCCGACGGCGCCCGGATCGTGCCAGACCGTCTGGCCGAACATCTCTCCCTCGATCGGCGGCAGCTCGCACTCCTTCTTGCCCGCCTGGACGAGATAGGACTCGACGCGGTGGAAACTGCACCCGTCGTAGAATCCCTCGCGGACGAGCGCGAGGATCCGCTCGCAGGTGCATGGCGCCTCCTCGGGCAGCAGTTCGACGACGATCCGCCCTCCCGATTCGAGCTCGATCGCGATGCGCGGGTGCGTCTCTCCGTCCGTTCCTCCCTCGCCGTCGGCCCGCGCGGCCGTCTCCCGGGCCGTGGCGGAACCGAACGCGAGGGCGGCGACGGCGACGATGGCGAGGAGCCGGCACGTCGGCGTCCATCGGTGGGTATCCATCGCTTCAGCCTCCCGAAAAAGGAAAGGCCTCCCCGACGGTCGGGGAGGCCTGCATCATCGCCTGCCGCTCGTCTCGACCGTTCGGCCGCGTCCTACTGCTGCCAGTCGTCCTGCTCCTTCTTCAGCTGGGCGCGCTTCTTGAGCTTCTCCTGCCGGTCGATCTGCTGGACGGCGTACTTGGACCACGTGTCGTCCCTGAGGCCCGCGACGATCTCGAACCGCTCGATCGCCTCGTCGTACCGTCCGAGCTTGGAGAGCGCCTCCCCCCACTGGTAGTTGAGGAAGGCCTCCTGGCCGCCGATCGCCAGGCCGCGCTGCGCGGTGGAGGCGGCCTTCTGGTAGTTTCCGATCTCGTTGTATATGCGGGCGAGAAGGGCGAAGGTGAAGGGATCGTCGCCCTTCAGCTCGAGGGCCTTCTCGTACGCGGCTGCCGCCTCCGCCTTCCGGTCGGTCTCGGCAAAGGCGAACCCGAGGCGCTGGTAGTAGGCCGACCCGTCGGGATACTGTTCCACGAGCGCCTGGTAGACCGGGATGGCCGCGGCGTAGTTCTTGTCGTCGAAAAAGATCTTGCCGAGCTGCGTCTTGAACCGGTAGTTGTCAGGCGCCGCTTCCATCGCCCGGGTCAGCAACTCGATCTGCTTCTCCTTCTCGCCCCGGTCGCCGTAGAGCCCGGCGAGGGTGCCGAGACTCGTCGCGTCGTCCGGTTTCGCGGCAACCGCCGCCTCGTAGTACCTGATCGCCCGCGGCACGTCGCCCTGCTGCTGGTAGATGAATCCCAGGTGGACGTTGCCGTCGTAGTTCGTCGCGTCGGCCGCGACGAGACGCTCGTAGTACTCGGCCGCCGCGGTCCAGTTCTTGAGGACAAGGTGGTTGTAGCCGATCGCCGCGATCAAATTCGTGTCGCCGGCGTCGAGTTCGAGCGCCTTCTCGTAGGCGGCGACGCCCCCCTCGTAGTCCTTGCGTTGCGTGAGCGTGCGACCCAGGTCCTTCCACGCGGCGAGAAAGGCCGGCTTGATGGAGACGGCCTGCCGGAGATGTGCGATCGCCTCGTCGAAGTTGCCGGCGGAGAGAAACTGCCTGGCCGACTGGTACTCGATCTCGGCGGGCCCCATTTCCTGTTCGAAGCCGCTCGCGTCGGTGATCGTGCCTGCCGCGTCCCCGCCGCCCGTCGCGACCGTGCCGCCTCCGCCACCGGAAGCGCATCCGAGGAGGGAGACGAGCAGGGCCGCCGCGCAAAGGTGGATGATCCGTTTCACCGTACCGTCCTTTCCCTGAAACCGCTGTCTTGCGTTGAAGTTCCGGTTGTGCCCACCGGAGAAAATGTAGAACACGCGCTGCGGCCTGTCAAGGCGTCATTCGTTTCGTCAGCGCACGGGCTCCCACGTGGCGTCCGTCGGCGCGTTGAGCGCCTTCTGGAGCATGACGACATTCTCGCGGGCCTTCAGCGCGAGATACCCGTCGGGTTCGAGCTCGATCACCCGTTCCCATTCGCGGAGCGCCTCGCGGTAGATCCGGCTCTCCCAGAAGAAGATCGCCAGGTAGAAGTGCGGCTGCGGATGATCGGGGGCGACGGCGAGGGCATGGGAGAGATCCTCCCACGCGTCGGCGAAATCCCTGAACTGGAAACGGATGAAGGCGGCGTGCGATCGTGCGAGGACATCGTCCGGATCGACCGCCAGGGCCTTCTCGTACATCTGCAGGGCGAGGCTGAGTCTCCCGGCGTCGTCGTGGATGACGCCCATGTTGACGAAGGACTTCGCCGCGGTCTCCCCGTACCGGGACGCTCGCTCGTACCAGGCGAGGGCCGAATCGGGCTCGTCTTTCTCGTGCCAGGCCACGCCGAGCTGGAAGAGCGTCTCGGCGTCCGGGCCGTGCTGCTCGATCAGGTACCGGAGATAGGCGATCCTGGGTTCCGGGGCGAGCCCCTCGAGCTGATCGGCGAGGGGCACCGTCTCCCCGCCCGCCGCCGGAGAGGCGGCGAGGAGAAGCAGGAGGACGAATGCGGCGGTCTTCTTCATACGCCTGTCAGCGTCCGTCGCGGGCGCGACGCGTCCAGCGCTCGGATACGTTGATGCCGATGCCGATCCGGACGGTCTGCTCCTCGATTTCGTTGCTTCCCTGCGAGCCGATCCTGCCCAGCTCGACGGAGAGATCGATGCTCCCCGGGCCGCCGGGCATCCGGAATCCCGTGCCCAGTGTGATGAAGGTGGCCGCCAGCTCCTCGCCGAGAGGATAGGTCAGGTGCCACGTTCCGGTACGGACGCCGAGACGGAGCGGCATCCGGCCGATCAAACCCGCGCCGCCAGTTTCGCCGCGCCGTTCGATCCCGACGGCGAGAAGTCGCTCGTTTTCGAGACGGCCCTCGAGAGCGGGGAATCCAGCGGCGCCCGGCGCCTCGCGGAACCACCATGAGGCGGAAAGCCACCAGCGCTCGGTGAGTCCGAACGCCGCCCCCGCCCCCCAGGCGAGAGGCAGCTCGAAATCGTACGCGCCGGTCGAATCGAGATCCTCGCGCGAGTAGGTGAACTCGTCCTCGACCTCGTAGGAGACGCGGTCGTCGACGAACCCGCCCACCCAGAGCCGCCGGTGCACCCGCGCGAGCAGGGAGGCGGACCAGGAGGTGCCTGAGAACCGGCGTTTCCTCTCGGAGACCGCCGGCTCGTAGGAGCCCTCCGGGAGCTCGACGGAGATCTCGTCGAAGATCGAACCGTGCTCGAACTGCAGCTCGCCCGCCAGGCGGATCCGGTCGACCGGCTTCCATGCGACGGTGAGCGGCACGGTGAAGAGCGTCGAGCGCCGCTTGTAGATGTCGAGCACCTTCCCCACGTCGGGAACCGACGAGGCGAATCCGAAATCGCCCCGCCCCTCGAAACGGGTCCGGTAGCCGATTCCCAGAACGAGCCCCGGCCTCACGGGCGCGGCGACCATGACCGCGGGGAGCTGGAAACGGCTCTGGCCGAGCGATTCCTTTCCCTCCCGCCCGATCGAGCTCATGCCGATCGACTCGAAGACGGAGAAGGTGATGTCGCGGAGGTCGGCGAGGGAAGCGCTGTTCTGCGTGAGCGCGCCCGTGCTGTCAGGCACGGCGATCGCCGAGAAGGCGAGCGCCCGCTGCCGGGCGCTGCCGCGGTACCGGTGCTCGCCGAGGTAGTTGAGCCCGAAGACCGACTGTCCCGTCGCCGGAACGGAGAGGAGGAGCCCGAGCAGGGCCAGCGCGGCCGTCCTTTGCGTCCTCATCTCGAGCCTCCCCCGAAATCGGCCGGCAGGGTGTAGACGATCTCCAGACAGGGCCTGAGCGAGGAATCGGCCGCGGCGGCGGTGAAGTAGCTCGCCCGCTGCACGCGGGCGGTCTCGAGGTTCGACTGCAGAACCAGCCCCGTGTTCTCCCGCCGGCCCGTGACGACGTCGATGATGAAGCCGGTCATCGACATCCTGATCGTTTCGGAGACGCGCGGGTCGAACGAGGAGATGGCGACTCCCGTCCCCTCGAGGTACCCGGGATCGGCCGGGTCGGAGGAGTCCGGCGTATAGAGGTAGTAGTAGAAGTCCTCCGTGATCCCCTGCGCGATCTCGCCGGGGGTCGCCCCGAGCCCCTCCGCGCCGTCGACGGTGACGACGAGGGCGGCCCGCTGGACGATCGCCCGCTCGTCGAGTTCGTCGAGCGTGAAGGCGAAACCGACGCGCGTCGCCGTTCCGCCGACGGTGTGCAATCCCCCCTGGCGGCCGAAGGAGACGACGGTGTAATCGGCCTCGGCCGGGATGATCCGCTCGCTGCCGTCGTCGTACAGGATGCGCAAAACCGGCGGATCGCTCCCGTAATCGACCGACTTGAACTCCGCGATCCCCAACGTGTCGGCCGGATAGGCGATCATGACGATCCCCGCCGGCCAGGGGTCGGTCACGCCGTCGACCCATTCCTGCACGGTCGCCCGTTCGAGCGCGAAGGGACCGCTCTCGAGCGAGAAAAACCGGACCGTTCCGCCGGGACCGGGGATCGCCGCCGGATCGTGCGGCGGCACGACGGTGATCGTGTCCTCCTCGTCGAAGGCGCCGAGGAGTTCGTGGAAGGTCGCCCGGACGGCGAAGGAGGCCAGCGTATCGGACACCGAGACGATCGCGAGGTCGACGGCGGCGGAATCGACGGTCTTCCCGGCGTCGAACTGGAGGGAATCGAAATCGAAGCTGACGAGGACGGCCTCGAAGCGCAGCCCGGCCAGTCCGCCGAGCTTGAGTATCGAGCTCTGTCCGACCCCCGTCGGCACGGCGAAGGTCTCGCCGGCGAGGGGCTCGACGTACCGGAAGGTCCCTCCCGCCGCGGGGTCGAAGACCCCCGACTCGACGAACTCCGCCGAATAGGGCGCCTCGGGGTCGGAACCGCAGGATGCCGCGGCGAGCGCGGCCAGGGAAAGCAAGACGACGATCCAGCGCATGGAGCCTCCCGGCGTTGCCGTGGGTTGCGACGGTGCACAGACAAGTAACACACCGGCGGCGGCACCGTCAAGACAATCGGCGGAACGGCCGCTCTCCCTTCTTACGCAGAACGGCGACGACCGTTCCGGTGAACAGTTCGCCGACGAGCGGGATGCGGGCGAGGGAGGCGAGCCGGCGGAATTTCGGGGGCCGCAGCTCCTCGATGACCGTTTCGAGGGAATCGACGCCGCGGAGGATGCGGCGCCACCGCCGGACGGTGATGCGGTTGTTTTCCAGGCGATACCGCCGCATCAGTTCGGCGGCCGTCTTTCGGGGGGCTTCCGCGCCGCGGCGGGCGAGGGCGATCTCGAGGAGTTCCTCGAGGAGTTTCTCGGAATAGAGGAGATGGCACCAGGGCGTCCGGATCCAGTCGTAGAGATGAGAACCGAGGGGCGAACCCCACGGCGTGAAGAAGAGGAAAACGGAGCCGCCGGGCCGCGCGACACGCGCCAGCTCGGGCAGGGCCGCCTCTGGCCGCGGGAAGTGCTCCATCGAGTCGTTCGCGACGACGAGATCGAAGGTGTCGTCGGCGAAGGGGAGTCGCTCCGCGTCCCCCGCGGCGAATCGCGCCCGCGAACCGTGCTCGCGCGCCCAGCGGACCGACTGCGCCACGTGGGACGGCTCCACGTCGACGCCGGTGACCGATGCGCCGACCTCGGCGTAGACGACGGTCTTGCCGCCGAGCCCGCAGCCGATGTCGAGCACCTCGCGGCCCGCCAGATCGCCGAAGAGCCCGCCGTATCGATCGAGGAGATCGCGGCCGACGTCGTACTCCCACGCCGAGTAGGCGGCGGCCGACTCGCGGCCGCCGACGCGCGGCGGCGGAAAGAGCCGGTCGAACCGCGACACGAGACGCGCGAGCGCGCTCATCACCACTCCCTCCCGGCCGACGCGGTCGCGGTTTGCTTCGACCGCGCCCCGCCGGATCGCTCGAATCCCGTTTGCCCGCGCCGGGCGGGCGCCGGGCCGGGCGGGCCGATCGATCGTCCGGAGATGACCGTCGTCCCCGTCGCCGCCAGATCGGTCGTCACGCCGAGGAGTCCCTCGCCCCCCGCTTCGCGTCGATGTAGACGTAGGCGCAGAGAGCGACGAAGAGGACGAGGCTCACGATCTCGCCGGCCGCCGTCTCGCCGAATCCGGTGTGAAGGACGTCGTCCCAGCCGGGCAGCGCGATCAGCGCGCTCACGACGCCCATCAGGGCGCCGCCGGCGATGAATCCGGAGGCGATCAGCGTGCCGCGGGCCTTCCGCATGCGCTGGACGTCGCCGTCGGCGCTGCTGCGCATGACGAGCCAGGAGACGATCCCGCCGACGAGGATTGGCGTGTTGAGCTCGATCGGCAAATACATCCCGAGCGCGAAGGCCAGCGGCGGGATGTGGATGAACTCGAGGATCAGCGCCATGAATATCCCGGCGATGTAGAGCCCCCACGGGGCGGCGGCATCGCTCATCAGCGTCCGGATCACCGCGGCCATCGCGTTCGCCTGCGGCGCGGCGAGCGCGTCCGGGCCGGAGAACCCGTAGACGCGGTTCAACAGCAGGATGACCCCGGTGACGCTCGCCGCGGCGACGAGGATGCCGAGGAATTTCCAGCTTTCCTGCCGGCGCGGGGTCGAGCCGATCCAGTAGCCGACCTTGAGGTCGCTGATGAACGCTCCCGCCGTCGAGAGGGCCGTGCAGACGACGCCCCCGATGATCAGGGCCGAGACCATCCCCGCGGGACCGTGCAGCCCCGTCTTGACGAGGACGACGCTCGAGAGGATCAGCGTCATCAAGGTCATTCCCGACACGGGGTTGACGCCGACGATCGCGATCGCGCGGGCGGCCACCGTCGTGAAGAGGAAGGAGATCACCGCGACGACGACGAGGGCGATCAGGGCGAACGTCCACGTGTCGACCACGCCGAGCCCGAAGAAGAGGAAGACGGCCACGAGGGTCGCGAAAATGAGAACGACGACCGAGGACATCGGCATGTCGGTGTCGGTCCGCTCGGTCGCCTGCTCGGCGGCGTCCCGCCCGGCGAACATCCCCTTGAGCCCCACCGAGAAGCTCGAGACGATGATCTTCGAGTTCTTGAGGATCCCGATGATCCCGGCCGCCGCGATCCCGCCGATGCCGATATGCCTCACGTAGTTGGTGAATATCTCCTCCGCCGTCATGTCGGGGATCGGGATCTCCGCCCCCCCGATCGGCACGCCGATGTGGCGCCCGAAGAACCAGACGGCCGGGATGAGAACGAGCCAGGAGACGAAGCTCCCCGCCGCGATGATCGATGCGTACTTGATCCCGATGATGTAGCCGAGCCCCATGACCGCCGCCCCGGCGTTGACCTTGACGACGAGCTTGGCCCTGTCGGCGACGGCCGCCAGGGGCGGCAGGATCCTCGTGGAGATCACCTCGCGCCAGAGACCGAAGGTGGCGATCGCGAAATCGTAGAGTCCGCCGATCACCGCGGCCTTGACGAGGACCTTCGCCTGGTCGCCGCCCTGTTCGCCGGTGACGATCACCTCGGTGATCGCCGTCCCCTCGGGGAAGGGAAGGAGACCGTGCTGCTCCTTCACGAAGAACCGGCGCAGCGGCACGATGAACAGGATGCCGAGAAAGCCGCCGAGCAGCGCGGCGAGGAAGGTCTGGTAGAACCTGAGTTCGAGGTCGAGGATGAAGATCGCCGGCAGCGTGAAGATCATCCCCGCCACGACGACCCCGGAGGCCGAGCCGATCGACTGGATGATGACGTTCTCGAGGATCGTGCTCCGCCGCCTGAACACGCCCGACAGGCCGACGGCGAGGATCGCGATCGGGATCGCCGCCTCGAAGACCTGGCCGATCTTGAGGCCGAGGTACGCCGCCGCCGCCGTGAAGAGGACGGCCATGACGAGACCGGTCACGACGGCGCGGACGGTCGTCTCCGGGACCGACGCGCCTGCCGGGACATAGGGCGTGTAGCTCTCGCCCGCCTCGAGGGGCGTGTACGCGTTCGGGGGAAGCCCCTTGATGCCGTGCTGCTCCACGATCGTTCCTCCCTGGTCTGAGCCGGACGGTCGAATCCCGTATCGTGTTCACCTGTAACAGGGGGAACGGCGGATTGTCAACGGATTCGTCCGGTCAGGAGCGTTCGAGGGTCTCGAGGATCATTCCGAGCGTGGCCGTCTCCTTCGGCCGGTCGCCTTGCAGCAGCGTGTCGACGAGCGGGTGGCGTCCGCCGAGCGCGCGGGCGTAGGCGGCCGTTTCCCGATCGACCGTCGTGTTGTCGACCTGCCCCCAGGTCCAGTTCCGGTAACGGAGCTTCTTGACACCGTTGCGCCATTTCTTGACGAGCCTGCGCGCCGGCCCCGGCAGTTCGAGCACCTCGCGGAAGGAGATCCCCCGGTCGAGAACCGACCGGTAGATCTCCGGGTCGATCTCGCGCACGATCCGCGCCTCGGCCTCGAGGACGGCGATCGGGCCGCGGTGATCCCGGCGCAGGGCGATGTCGCGCGCGAAACCGAGTCCGAGCCGGGCGACGGCGGCGTTGATCGACGGCGAGATGAGCGGCTGGTAGACCCCCCGGCTCTTCAGGGGCAGGAGGATCATCCCGGCGAAGATCCGGCCGGGGAAGAACTCGAGCCCCCAGCGGCGGAAGGCCGCGGCCCCCGTCTCATCGTGGATATCCGCCAGGCAGTGAGCGTGCACGTCGGCGACGTACTCGGCCATCCCGCGGCGGAAGTCGGCGGGAAGATCCGCGAACTCCCGTTCGACCGCCTCGACGACGGTCTTGCCGCCGGCGACGACCAGGCGGTGGGCCGGTGAGACGATCGAGCCGACGTTCATCTCCCCCTTGAGGAACTGGCTCCCCAAGACGCCCTCGAACACCGGCTCCCCCTCGGGGATGAGCCGGTAGTACTCGTCGTAGTGCGTCCGGTAGGGATTGAGGAGCGCGTTCGTCGCCCGGAGGGTCCGCCGGAAACGGTCGATCCATGCCGACCGGAGACTGGACATGTCGATGAGGGACCACTCGACGCCGAGCTTGACGACGAGCTCGGCGATCTCGCGCGTTTCGACGAGGCGGGGCGCGCCGAAGGAGTAGGCGTGGACCGGCGCGCCGATCGCCCGGACGATGGCGAAGACGGTCCGGGAATCGCTTCCCGCCGAGATCGAGACGGCGGCGCGCCGGCCGTCGACCGCCCTGCCGGCCGCCTCGCAGAACCCGCGGACGGCGCCGCCGACCGAATCGGGCGGCAAGGCCGCCAGCCGCTCGTCGACGGGAATGGCGCCGGTGACCGAGACGCGGTGCCCGGCCGCCTCGTAGCGGAGGCCCTGCCCGGGCCGGAGTTTCTCGACGCCGTCGAACCACGTCCGTCCGGCGTCCGGGGCGAGGAAGAAGAGATACTCCCAGAGCGATTCCCGCGAGAGATCGGCGCCGGCGACGGCGGCGACGGCGAAGACGTCGTCGCTGCAGACGAAGGTGTCGTCGTCGCGGAACCAGTAATGCGTCTGTATCGCGTAGAAATCGGCGAGGCAGGCGAACCCGTCGCCGAGCGGCCCCGCCACGCTCACCAGGGAATCGTGGTCTCCCGTCGCGTCGCCGGCCGCGGCCCGCCCGAGGAGCACGGCGGCATCGTAATCGCCCAGTTCGTTGACGACGGAGACGAATTCTTCCCTCCCGCCGGCGGGACCGGCGTAGAAGATCTCGCGCCCGTCCGCACCGGGAGCCGCGCGGAGGCCGAGACGGCGCGACGCCCCGGCGGCCGTGGCGTCACGCGTTGCGACGTAGCAGTATGATCCGTCCTGTCGTTTCATGCGCCGGTAATGACGCTTTCCTGGCAAGCGGCCGTCTGGCGGCCGGAAAGCGCGTCGTTCGGTGTCCGTCGTTCCGTGCCTTTCCATGAGGATAGCAACCGAGGGACCATCGCGTCAACGTGATTCGGAATCGTTATCGCGCAATATCGCGAATTGCCGGTCACGCCCGAACGATCTTCGTCGCAGGCGCCCGGCGGCCGCCCGATTCGCGGTTGCCTTTCCTCGCGTCAGCGCGTAGAATGGCCCGGCCCCCGGATAGGCGCGGGGGCAGGACGATATGAGCATGCACAACAGCAATGGCGACGGCGCCGGCGAAGGCGGCGGAAGGATCCTGCCCGCGCTGACGATGGCGGCGACCGTCCTGTTCGCCGCCCTCCGGCTCGGTGCCGGGGCGGGGCTTCCGCACGTTTCCGTCTTCCTCTTCATGGCCGGGTACGTCGTCTTCCTGCCGGGCTGGCTTTTCGCGCGCCGCCTCTTCCCCGGCGCGAGAGGCGTCTGGCGGGCGCTCGTCGCCGCGCTTCTCGGCGCGGCGCTCTCCTTCGCGATTCTTCTCGTCCTCGCGATCTTCCGGCTCGACGCGGCGCTCCTCGGCTGGATCGTCGCGCCCGTCGTCGTGTTCTTCTCCTGGCCGGGAGGCATGCGGCAGCGGAGCGACGCGCTCCCCGATATCCGTTTCGTCGACGCGTCGATCCTCCTCGCCGCGATTCTCGCCGCCGTCATTTTCGTGATCGCGCGGGGCGACCCCCTTCTCTACACGAGCGACTCGGCCGACCATCTCGCGTATACCCGCGCCGTGGCGCGCACGGGCGAGGTCTTTCCCGACACCTTCTACTACGCGGACGGCGGGATCGAGACGCGCGACATCCGCAAGGGGATCGGGCACGCCCTCTGGGGCGCGCTCAACCGCATGGCGGGACGGCGCGACATGCTGCCCGTCTGGCCCGCCGTCTCCTCGATCGCGAGCGCGATCCTTCTTCTCGCCGCCTTCGGCGCCGGCACGCTTCTCTCCGGTCGTTCATCGATCGGGGCGATCGCCGCGGTCCTCGCCCTCTTCTTCCTCGACGGGGGGCTGCGGGGGAACGCCCTCTTCACGAACGCCTACGGCTACGCGTTCGGCCGGGGCTGGTACCTCCTCTTCCTCGGGTTCCTCGTCCGCTGGACGAGACGCGGCGGGCGCGAAAACCTGCTTCTCGCCGCCGCATCGCTCCTCGTCGCCGCGTGGACGCACGTGGCCCACGCCGCGTCGGCCGCCTTTTTCTTCGCCGTCTGCATCCCGATCTGCGCGTGGTCGCCCCCGCCGGGGGGGCGGCGGCCGGCATTCCGGCGCCTCGCCCTCTTCGCGGCGATCGCCGCGGCGACGAACCTTCCCTATCTCGTCATGCGCCTCGCGCGAGACTACGCCCCGGCCAACCCGATCCACACGCACACGCAGGGCGTGCTGCTTTTCGCCGACCGCCTCACCGTGATGAATCCGGTCGTCCTCTTCCGCGCCACGGGGCCCCTCGGCCTTCTCGCCCTCATCGCGGCCGTCCTCCTCTGGCGGCAAAGCCGAAACAACCTCTCCCTGCGGCTGCTCCTCGCGACGACGATCGCCTTCCACGCCGTGGTATTCTGCCCGCTTCTCTTCCCGCCGCTCTTCTCGCGGCTCTCGTACCTGCTCATCCGGATCGGCTTCGCGGCGCCGCCGGTCATCGTCTGCGCCTGGCTGCTCCGCGAGCTCTGGAAGAAGACGCGCGGCCGCAATCCCCTCCTCGGCGCCCCGGCGGCGACGGTCGGGCTTCTTTTCGCCGCGCTGCTGCTGCTGCCGCACCTCGCCCGCACGCCCGGTGATCTCTCCCGAAGCGGGACGCGGCGCGGCTTCCGGGATCTCGGCGACCTCTACGAGCGGATCCAGGCCCTCCCCCCCGGTTCGTCGGTCGCCGCCGACCCGGTCACGAGCTTCGGCATCCCCGCCTTCACCGACCAATTCGCCGTCTGCCCCTTCGACCAGCACGCCACGCCGAACGACGCGACCGCGCCGGCCAGGATCGCCGCGATGCGGTCGATCTTCGCCCCCGGAAGCGGGGCGCCGGAGGCGGCCGCCGCGATGCGGCGCTTCGGGGCGGCGTACCTCGCCGTCAACGGCCGCCTGCCGCGGGGAATCGAGACGATGTACTGGAAACCCGACCAAACCGGGGCGGAGCGGCTGGCGGCGGTCCTCGACCGGTCGGACTGCTTCGAGCGTCTCTGGGCCGCCGACGGGGCGTGGCTCTACGCCCTCGCCGGCGCCTGCCCGCCGGCGTCCGGCGGCGAACAGGCGCCGGCGGCGACGGTCCCGGCCGCCCCGGGGACGGGTGTCGCATCCGGTGTGCCCGGCATCCGCATCCTCTCCGTCGACCTCGCCGAGGGCGCGTCGCGCGGAGACACGCTCGGCGCGTCGATCAGGTGGACGGCGGACGAGCCGCCCGGCGCCCGCGGCTGGGTGGCCTACCTCCGGTTCGACGCGCCCTTTCCGCGCGGCCCCCTCTACCGGGAATGGTACGGCAAGATCTACCGGAAGATCGTCGAGCGCATCGAGGGGCGCCGCTACCGCTTCCGCGTGCAGTACCAGCCCCGCGGCGGGCTCGTCCCGCCCGACGAATGGCCCCCCGGCGGGGTCGTCGGCGAGCGGGTGCTATTCCGCGTCCCCGCCGATATCGCCCCCGGCCGGTACGCCGTCTCGCTTCGGCTTGCGGAGAAGACCCAGTTCTTCAACTACCGGATCGGCGACCTGCTGCGGAACGACGACTGCTTCAGCGGCCCGCCGCTCGACTCGCTGACGATCCGGTGACGGGGGTACGCATCGTGCACGACGAACGGCGGCGACACGGCGAAAGGCGGCCGAAGTGGCCTCGTTGACGAGACGAACGTCGATCCTGATCGTCTGCCGCGTGGCGAACTACGCGGTCCTGCTCCTCTCCCCGATCTTCCTCGTCAGGATCTTCGACGTGGAGGCGTACGGCCAGTACCGCGAGTTCGTCCTCTACGCGATGCTCTTCTCGCAGATCCTCCTCTTCGGCGTCAACCCGAACCTGATCTACTTCATCCCGAAGCATCCCGGCCGCGAGCGCGAGAGCATCACGCACACGGCGCTCTTCACCCTGACGACCTCGACCGTCGGCGTCGCGGCCATCCTCCTCGGCCGCGATCTCATCATCGACCGGACGAGCCTCGATTTCATCGCGCCGCTGGCCCTCTATACCTTCTTCTTCCTGAACCTCGACTTTCTCGAATACTACTGGCTCGGCCGCAAGCGGAGCGACTACGTCCTCTACTACACGACGACGCGGACGCTCCTCCGGATGGCCGCGATCATCGTCACCGCCTGGACGACGCGCAGCGTGACGGCCGTCATCTGGGCGCTGACCCTCGCCGAGGGGGTCAAGTGGCTCTTCCTCTTCTTCTATTTCCGCGGGTTCTTCACCGCCTCCCTCGACCGGTCGCTTTTGCGCGAGCAGCTGGGATTCATCCTCCCCCTCGGCTCGGCCTCCTCGATCACCTATCTCAACAACCACCTGGCGAAGCTCTTCATCTCGATCACGCTGGGACCGGAGAAGCTCGCCGTCTACACGATCGGCAACTACCAGATCCCGATCATCAACATCGTCCGCGCGAGCGTGATGGACGCGCTCTTCCCCGAGATGACCCAGGCGAACGAGCGCGACCGTCTCCGCCTCTGGCAGCGGGCGAACGTCATCTTCTGCTTTCTCGTCTTTCCCGTCTTCGTCGTCTTCTTCTGGTACGCGTCCCCCTTCATCGAGACGCTCTTCAAGAAGGAATACCTCGCGGCCGTGCCCCTCTTCCGGATCTATCTCGTGATGCTCGTCATCAACTGCTTCGAGATGGGCTCTCCGCTCAGGACGATCAACCGGAACATCTTCTTCGTGCTCGGATCGGTCTTCTTCCTCGTCGTCAACCTGGCCCTCATCCTGTCGCTCTACCGCTTGATCGGCTTCGCCGGCCCGGCGATCGCCTTCATCGCCGGCAACCTCGTGAACGTCGGATACCTGGGGCACAAGATCATGCGCTGCTACGGCGTGTCGATCCGGGGGCTCTTCATGTGGGGAAAGATCGCGCGCATCGCCGCGGCCACGATCGCGGCGATTCCCGTCCTGCTCGCGGGGAGTTTCGCGGGGCTGCATCCGGTGCCCCGCGCCGTCCTCTTCTCCCTCGCCTATCTCGCCGTCTACTACCTCGTCGTCCGTTTCATGCGGATCGACGAGGTCGTCTTCGTCTCCGACAAGATCTTCCGCCGGGTGACGAGGCGCTGACGCGGCGCCGGCGTCACTTCCGCTCGCCGAGCGGGATCTGCTCGAGCTCGAGCCACACGCCGCCCGTTTCCCACACGCGGGCGCGCACGCGGCCGATCACCTCGAGGATGTCGGCCGACGCCGCGCCTTCGGTCGTGACGATGAAGTTGGCGTGGCGGGGGGAGACGAGCGCGCCGCCGACCCGCAGCCCCTTGCAGCCGGCCGCCTCGACGAGCCGCCCCGCGTAGTCGCCCGGCGGGCGCTTGAAGACCGAGCCGGCGCTCGGCTCGTCGCAGGGATACTTCGCCCGCCGCTCCGCCCGCAGCGCATCGATCCGCCGGGTTGTCGCCGCGGGGTCGCCTCGCTCCAGTTCGAACTCGGCCGAGAGGACGAGCCAGCCGGCGTGGCGGAAGACGCTTTTCCGGTACCCGTAGGAGAGCTCGTCGCGATCGAAGGTCCGCCGCCCGTCGGGGCGGGTCATCACCTCGACCCGTCGGAGGAGATCCGCCGTCTCACGCTCGCGCGCCCCGGCGTTCATCACGACGGCGCCGCCGACGGTGCCGGGGATGCCGGCGAGCTCCTCGAGCCCGGCGAGCCCGCGTGCCGCCGCCGCCCGCGCGAGCGTCTCGAGGGGCACGCCCGCCCCGGCGCGCACGACCGTCCCGCCGTCGAAAACGATCTCCTCGTCTCCGCCGCGCAGGACGATCGTCAGCCCGTCGAGCCCCTCGTCGGGCGCGATCACGTTGGTGCCGGCGCCGAGGAGCGTGACGGGCACGCCCTGGCCGCGGGCGAAGGAGAAGGCGCGCGCGGCCGTCCCGGCCGGGCCGGCGACGAGCGCCTCGGCGGCGCCGCCCGTCCGGTAGGAGGTGAAGCGCGACAGGGGTTCGTTCCTGAGGGGCGAGACCCCCGCCGCAGCCGCCAGCCGATCGATCCATCCGTCCGTCATCGTCTCCTTCCGGGGCGCCGTCCGCGCCGCTTCGCGCCCGCGGCGCCGCGCGAATGGTATTGCAAAGGTTTGTCGGTTGCTATAGTTTTCTCCGCGCGGCCGGCGCCGCCGGGCGGTCGCCGGCCCGGAGGACGTTTCCTCCCTTCCGATACGACGAAAGGAGACTCTCGATGATACGGGAGAAGATCTCGCAGGCCCACGGCATCCTGGACGAGGAGGAGATCGGTCTCTGGCTGACCTTCGTGCGGGAGAGCGAAACGGCCGCCGATCCGGTGATGGATCTCATCGTCGGCCACCACGTGACCTGGCAATCGGCCTTCGCGATCGCCCCCGGTCACCCCCCGACGGCGATCGTCGGCTCCCTCGACGAGGCGCGCACGAGGGAGTCCGGCGCGTGGGAGACGATCGGCTACCGCGAGGGCATCGAGAAGCCGCTGCTCGAGATGATCAAACGAGTCGACCCGGCGACGATCGCGATCAATTTCTCGGAGAACGACGTGATGGCCGACGGGCTCTCGCACGGCATGTACCTTTCCCTCATGGGCTATCTCGAAAAGACCCCCTACGCCGGACGGATCGTGACGGCCGAGCGCGTCGTCTCGAAGCTCCGGGGCAGGAAGAGCCCCGAGGAGATCCGCCGGATCAAGGTGAACGTCGATCTCACGGAGGCCATCTTCGATCGCGTCACCGGATTCGTGAAACCCGGGATGACCGAGAAGGAGCTGGCCGCCTTCATTCTCGGGGAGGTCGACCGGGAAGGAGTCGACACCTCCTGGGAACGCGAGCTGTGCCCCTCGGTCTTCACCGGCCCCGAGTCGGCCGGCGCGCACGCGGGACCGACCGACCGCAGGATCGAACCGGGCCATGTCCTCAACATCGATTTCGGGACGCGCACCCTCGACTACTGCAGCGACTTGCAGCGCACGTGGTACTTTCTCCGCGAGGGCGAGACGGAGGCGCCGGCCGAGGTCACGAGCGCCTTCGAGACGATCCGCGACGCGATCCGCCTCGCCGCCGAGGCGATCCGCCCGGGCATGGAAGGGCGGGAGATAGACGCGATCGCCCGAACCCACATCACGTCCAGGGGATACGACGAGTACCCGCACGCCCTCGGCCACCAGGTCGGGCGTTCGACCCACGACGGCGCCGGTCTCCTCTGCCCCGAGTGGGAACGCTACGGGAACCTCCCCTACCTGAAGATCGAGGAGTCCCAGGTCTACACCCTCGAGCCGCGGATCACCATCCCCGGCCACGGGATCGCGACGATGGAGGAGATCATCGTCGTCAGGCCGGAGGGAGGCGAGTTCCTCTCGCGGCCGCAGACCGGACTCTGGACGGTCGGGTAAGCGGCCCCGCGGGTACCATTCTTGCTGGCCCGTGGGAGGGTCATGAACGAACGTGAACACATCGCGGCGCCGGGCCGGACAACCGGGCGCTCCCGCTTCCGGTGGCTCAGGCCGTCGGCGATAGTGCTGGGGATGGGCATCCTCGTCGGCTCGCAGATCGCCTCGCCGGCGAAGCGGGTGATCGAGGCGATCGTCGGGGTCGTCGTCGTTCTCGTTCTCTGGAACTTCTCCACGATCGGCGCGCTCTGGTTCCTCGTGGTGATGTACCCCTTCCCCTTCGCCATCTCGCTCGGGACGTCCAACTTCGTCTTCACGATCGTGATCTTCCTGATCCACATGATCCGCGTGTCGGCCGGGCAGGAACGCTTCTTTCTCGACAAACGGGTCGCCGCGCCGGTGCTCTTCCTCGTCGGCACCTACATCCTCTCGCTGTACAACGTCCTCGGGGTGCAGCCCATGCTGCTGCAGCGTTCGGCGCTCCTTCATACGGGCAACTTCATCGCCGCCGCCCTCTTCTTCTTCATGATCATCTCCTTCGTCGACAACGAGAAGGCCCTCGAGCGGACCGTCAAGTTCATGGTCGTCTGTTCCACCCTGGTGGTCATCTTCACGGTGGTAGAGATGCTCTATCCCGGCCGTACCCTGATCCCCTTCTGGCTCTACACGCGCCATCGCGCCCAGCTGATCATGCGGGACATCCGGATGGGAGGGCCATTCCACGATTTCGAGCTCGTCGCCGAATTCTTCGCGATCAACATCCTGATCCTCCTCTTCATGGTCGTCCGCGCCAGGCGGATGCTCTGGCGCGGCCTCTACCTCTTCCTGCTCGTCTCGAACCTGGCGATGATGCTCGCCACGATCACCAGGGGGGCGTTCATCTCGCTCTTCATCGGTCTCGCCTACCTGACGATCCTCTCGCGCCGCGATCTCGACATCGTCCGGTTCGTCGGCATCGCGGCGGGCTTCGCCCTGCTGATCGTCATACTGGAGACCTTCGTCTCGCAGTACACGACCTCGGGCTCCCTCTTCGAACGTCTTCTCAAGACGACCTTCGAGCGGGGGGTGGTGCCCACCAACCGGATGGCCGCCTGGAGCGGCGCGATCGAGCGGGGGATGGAGCATCCATTCATCGGGAAGGGTCCCGGGTGGGATTTCGCGAGCGGCCTCGACAAGGGGCTCTGGCCGCACAACGTCTACCTCTTCTATTTCAACATCACGGGGATCGTCGGCCTCGCCGCCTTCCTCTTCTTCCTCTGGCGGATCTTCCGGATGACCACGCCGGCGATCCACGCGTCGATCGTCACCGCGTCGTTCCCCGTCGCCTTCCTCAAGATCCTGCACGTCTGCTTCGTCTTGTTCGCGGTCGACCAGCTGAAGATCGAGTACCTCCGCAACGAGAAGTACGTCTTCTTCATCTGGCTGCTCTTCGCGATGATCGCGGCCACGAGCAACATCGTCCGGAAACAGGAACGGGAGCGGAACCGCTCCGCTCCCGTGCTCGCGCCATCGTCCGGGGGCGGCCCTACGTAACGAGGAACTTGCCGTTCCTGATGAGGGTCTTGCGCCCGGCGACGAGTGTGACCTTCTCGACGAGCCCGTCGAAGTGCCACTTGCTCTTGTTCTTTCCCAGGCCGTAGGAATCGCCGATGGCGAAGTGCACCGTGCCGAAGGCCTTCTCGGCCTCGAGCATGTTCCTGCAGATCTTCGCCCCCCGGTTGGTGCCGATCCCGAACTCGCCGATCATGCGGCCGGTCTTGTCGCGGCCGATCGACTTCATGATCTCCGTCACGCCGCGCCCTGAGAAATCGACCAGCTCCCCCTTCTCGAAGGTGAGCACGCCCCTGCCGAGCTTGTCGTCGATGAGGCCGATGACGATCCTGCCGGTGAAGGTGCTCTCCACGGGACACGTGTAGCACTCCCCGGCGGGGAGGTTGCCGTGCATCCCCTTCTTGCTGATGTCACCGTTGTCGTTCATCCACTTCCGGCCCTTGACGCTGAAGGTGATGTCGGTCCCCTTCGCGTTCGTGACGTGCACCTCGGGGCAGTCCTTGATCGTCCGGATGACCTTCTTCGTGAGGGCGTCCATCTTCCGGAAGTCGACGTTCACGAGGCGCTCCATCATGTCGGACGTGATCCCCGGCATCATGCAGATCCGGCCATACCGGCCGCCGGCGCCGACCATGAAGTAGCGGAAGGGCTTCTCCTCGGGACGGCCCTCGAGCATGTAGACCATGGCGTCGATCCTGCGGATCATCGTCTTGAAGAGCTCGGTGGGCTCGTCGATGGGCCGCAGGGTCTCCGTCATGAGGTAGGTCGTCGTCTCCGCGCCGACAGTCTTCGCCCAGTACGCCATCGCCTCGGCGATCTTCATCTTCTGCCGATCGGTGACGATGAGGAACCGCTCGCCCTTCTTCAGCTTCAGCGAATTCACGACCGCGCGTTTCGCGGCGCTGTGCAGCTTGTCCATCCCGTCCTCCTTGTTGCCGTACGAGTGTCGTCTTCCGGCCGCAGCCCGGCGCCAACCATACCGCAGACCGGCCGCGCGCGCAAGGGGGCATCGAGTTTCAGCGGAGCAGCACCGCCTTGCGCGCGAATCGGCGGCCTCCGACCAGCAGCCGCGCGAAGTAGACGCCGCTCGCCGCCCGCCGACCGGAGGCGTTCGTCCCGTCCCACCGGACGGCGTAGCTTCCCGGCGCCCGTGGCCCCTCGTCGATCGTCGCGATCCGGCGTCCGGCCGCGTCGTAGAGTTCGAGGCGCACCGCCGCCAGTCCGCCCGGGGCGTCCGCGGCCCCGACGACGTATCGGAAGATTGTCGAGGGATTGAACGGGTTCGGCCGGTTCGGCGGGAACGCCGACGCCGCCGAAGGAAGATCCGCCGGCGTCGTTCGGTCCACTTCTGTCCCGGCGAGGCGGCTCCGCCGGCCGGCGTGCCCCTCGGCGTCGATCCCCCGCGCGAGGTAGTGGAACGTTCCCGTCCGCACGGGCGTGACGACGAGAAAGGTGTCGGGGACGGCCGTCGCCGCGAGCGCGAACGACTCGCAGTCGGCGACGGGCGAGACGAGATCCAGGTAGACGCCCTGCCCGCTGATCGACGAATCGGTGTGGTAGGAGAAGCGCAGCCTGAGCGCCGCGTCGCCGAGGAGGACGCCGAGGCGGTCGAGCAAAAACAGGGCTTCGACCCACCCCTCCGAGGATCCGGTGATCCCCTCACCGCGGTTGGCGCCGAAGGGATCGGCGTCGGTGGTGAGATTGCCGGGAACCGTCTCCCAGGTGAGGCCGTCGTCGAGGCTCGCCTCGAGGTAGAAGAAGTCGTAGTAGTCCTCGATGTCGTACCAGAGCATGCACCGCAAGGTGTCGCCGAGCCAGAGAGGATAGATCGTTCGCATCTCGAGACGCGACGCCAGATCGTTTCCCCGCCCCGAATACCAGCTCCCCGGCAGGGCGTACCCCCACTCGTCGGTCTGGACGAAGCCGTCCGGCTCCCAGAGGACGTCTCCCGCCTCGCAGGAATCCTCGACGCCGCCGAGGCCGGCGATCTCCCACACGTCCCAGCGGACGGCGGGGTTCGGATCTTTCGCGGCGCTCCGTTTCCAGGAGACGAGATAGCTCGGCGCGGCGAGCGGCGTCACCGGCTCGATCGCCGGTGGGCGCGGCCCGAGGACGCCGCGCGGTTCGCCGGCGCGGCGGATGAGCGCGAGATTGAGTTCGAGCACGGCGTCGAAGGTGGGTCCGATCAACCCCTCGGGAGGAGCGAACCCGCCCTCCTCGAAGGAGTTCAGCTCGACGGTGAAGGAGAAGAAGCGGCCCTTTTCCGCCGTCTCGCCGTAGGCCCAGTCGTCGGTGTCGCCGTTCGTCGGGTAGAGGATGTCCTCCGCCGTGCAGCCGGGCGCGTACCCGTTGCCGCGTCGGAGCGTGTCGGCGAGAATCGAGAAGAGATCGTGATCGTCGGTGTAGACGGCGTCGTATCCCCACGGATAGATGATCAGCTCGCCGTAGGAATGGTACGAGAGCGCGACGGAGAACTCGCGGCCGGCGCAGAAGTCCCGGACGGCCCGCGTCTCCGGCTCGCTGAAGGGGGCGGGGCCGCGGTAGAGGCTGCTGCCCGTCGATCCGGACGAGCCGATGTCGTCGTACCCCCAGCGATACGAATAGTTGCGGTTGAGATCGATGCCGAAGGTGCCGTCCCCGTTGTCGCGGCGGTTCTTTCGCCACCACGTCCACCAGTCCCCGGCGTGGTTCTGCTCGACATAGACGTGCCCGTCGGGATTGACGATCGGCACGATCCAGATCTCCCGGCCGTCGACGAGCCCGGCGATCGCCGGGCTCTCGCCGTAGCGGCCGAGCAGGTGGCCGGCGAGCAGGAGCGGCACCTCGACCGACATGAGCTCGCGGGCGTGATGGCAGCCCATGAGCAGCACCTCGGGCTCGTCCTCGTCGATCGCGGCGTCGTCCGAGATCTTGATCGCCCGGATCGGCCGGCCCTCGACGCTCCAGCCGAGCGTGTCGATCCGCGTCAGGGCGGGGTAGGCGGCGGCGAGCGAATCGAGAGCCGCCTCCGTCTCGGCCACCGTGTGGTAGAGGCCGAGGTTCGCGTCGAGGGCGGCCGCCGCCGCGAGAGACGGCCGGGCGAGTATCCGCACGTGGAAGGTCCGGTTGCGGAGCCACGCGAGCTGCTCGTCGGTGACGGCGACGTCGAGCCGGCCGTCCGGGTAGGAGGCGATCGTCTCGACGCCGGCGGCGGCGAGGTCGGCGGGGGAGAGATCGCGCGACAGCCTGACGCGCGCGAGGGTCGTCGTTTCGGCGTCGCAGCGGAGGGCGGCGGTGATCGTCGCGGCGAGCAGGATCACGACGGCGATGCGTTTCACGGCGGCTCCTCTCTTCCCGAGCTCGCGCGGGTTGACCGGACAGATGGCGACATCGTATACTCACAGTATATCAATTCGCCGATGCCCGCGAAACCCCGACGAAAAGCGCCGTATGCCCGATACCGAGATTGTTGTCGATCCCGCCCGGCTCGTCATCAGGCGGCCGCTGCCCGATCCGCCGATCAACGACCGGCAGGCTGAGTACGCCGACCGCCAGGAGCAGTACACGCGGGACATCGGCCGCTACCGCCGCGAGGTGGAGATGTTTCTCCGTCTCGTCGACTTCCGCCCGGGAATGCGCATACTCGAGATCGGCGGCGGCGTCGGATACACCTCCTTCGAGCTCGCCGCACTCGGCGGCCACCTCGTCGACATCGACATCTGCCCGGGCAACCCCGAGTTCGTCAGGGGGTTCGCCGCGGCGAACCGGCTCGACGTGGCGTCGCTGCGCGGCGATACCTGCGCCCTCCCGTTCGGCGACGGGCACTTCGACGCCGTCTATTCCAAGGACACCTTCGAGCACGTCTGGGACGTCGACCTCGCTCTCACCGAGCAGGCGCGGGTGCTCCGCCCCGGCGGCCGCATCGTCATCGTCGTGGGAAACCTGCTCAACCCGCGCACCTTCGGCGAACAGTTCTTCGGCAAGTTCGTCCGCACGCGCGGCCGCGAGGGAGGGCCGCGCTGGCTCTTCACCAAGAGCCGCAATATCGAGAATTTCGGGATCGGCTGGTACGGAAGGGACGAGGATTTCAAGACCGCGCGCTGGTGGAAACGGCGCCTCCGCCGTCATCCCGGCCTCGAGGTTTGCGAGCTGACGACGACCCGCGCCTTCAACTTCCCCGAACGGCCTCTCTACCGTCTTCTCCGCCACTACGTCGGCGCCCACGTCATCGCCCTCGTCAAGCGGTGAGGATCATCCGTTTTTTTTCCTTGCCCGCCGCCGCCATCGGCCCTACTTTACGGAAAACCCGCCGCGACCGGAAACGAGAGGTGCAACATGCCGACATACCACTACGAATGCGAGAAATGCGGTCACGAGTTCGAGATCGACCAGGGGATCAACGACGAGCCGCGCAAACGCTGCCCGGCGTGCCGGGGCAAGGTGCACCGTGTGATCTACCCGGTCGGCCACATCCTCAAGGGGAGCGGATTCTACCGCACCGACTACCGCAGCGACGATTACCGGAAAGCCGAGAAGGCCGATACGAAGAAGCCCTCGCCGCCCTCCTGCGACAAGTGCGACAAGGCCTGCGGTTCCTGAGCCCGCATCGTCCGGGGCGGAAACAGAACGGGCGGCCGTCTTCGACGGCCGCCCGTTCTTCGTTCGTTCGTTCCGCGTATCGGGCTACTCGGTGTGGACCGCCCCGGAATCGTCACCCTCGCACATCGCCTCCGCCTGCAGGGCGCAGACCTCTTCGAGGATCCCGGCCGCCCGGTCGATCTCGGCGGCGGTGACGTTGATCGGCGGACGGAACCGGACCGTCCGCGGACCGCACTTGAGAACGATCATGCCGCGCTCGATGGCGCGCGTCACGAAGGTGTCGCGGCAGTGCGAATCGGGCAGGTCGAAGGCGCAGAAGAGTCCCATGCCCCGCGCGTTGGAGACGAGGTCGGGGTGTTTCTCCTGGATCCCGTGCAGGCGATCCTGGAAATGCTTTCCCATCGCCACGCAGTTGTCGACGAGGTTCTCCTCCTCGATGATCTCGAAGATGCGCTTCGCCCGGTACATGTCGACGAGGTTCCCCCCCCACGTGGAGTTGATCCGGCTCGAGACCTTGAAGACGCTGTCGACCTCGTTGAGCCGCTCGCTCGCCATGATTCCGCAGACCTGGGTCTTCTTGCCGAAGGCCAGGATATCCGGCTGCACGCCGAAGTTCTGGTGGCACCACATCTTCCCGGTCATGCAGACGCCGGTCTGGACCTCGTCGAAGATGAGGATGATCTCGTGCTCGTCGGCGATGCGCCTCAGCTCGGCGAAGAACTCGGGACGGAAATGGTTGTCGCCGCCCTCGCCCTGGATCGGCTCGATGATCATCGCGGCGATGTCGTCGCCGTCCTTCGCGATCGCGGCCATGATCTGCGCGATCGCCTTCTTCTCCGCCTCGACCGTCTCGGCGAGATGCGCCTCGAGCGGGAAGACGATCTTGGGATTGTCGATGCGCGGCCAGTCGAACTTCGGGAAGAGATCGGTCTTGGTCGGATCGGTGTTGGTCAGCGACATCGTGTAGCCGGTGCGTCCATGGAAGGCTTCCCGGAAATGGATGACCTTCTGACCCGTCTCCTTCTTCGCGCCGCGCGCGCGGTTCTTCCTGACCTTCCAGTCGAAGGCCGCCTTGAGCGCGTTCTCGACGGCGAGGGCGCCGCCGGAGATGAAGAAGAGATTGCCGAGCCCCTCGGGAACGGCGACGCGTGCGAAGGTATCGACGAACTCGGCCATGTAGGTCGTGTAGAGATCGGAGTTCGAGACCTTCGTGGCGGCGATCGACGCGAGGGTCGCGCGGAACCCGGGCTCGGCCAGCTTCGGGTGGTTGTGGCCGAGGGGACACGAGGCGAAATAGGTGAAGAAGTCGAGATACTCCTTGCCCGTCCGGGCGTCGCAGAGCCAGGTCCCGTGACTCTTCTCGATATCGAGAACGAAGGGGTACCCGTCGACCAGCATGTGCCGGCCCAGGGATTCGTGGACGGCGGCGGGAGCGATCGTGGAGCCTTTCATGTATCACCTCGCACTGGTTAAATTCCGCACGGAAAAGAAGTTGAACGCTTCCTCACGGCAACGGCCCGCCGGGAAAACGCAATGAATATATCCGGTTTACCCGCTTTTTTCAACTTTTTTTATACGGAGGCGGCCGGCATGCGGATCGGACGAGAAGGCGGCCCGTCTCCCCGGGGACACGGGCCGCGAAAACGGGTAAGGGGCTCGAAAGGACCCGGTGAAGGACTGGTTTCCCGGAACCCCAGTGTCAGGAGTCAATGGGAACTTTCCGGAAAGGACCGGCGAAAAGAGAGTCGATTTCTCGCCCCTTGCCCCGCGTGAGGTGATCGCAGTCCACTTCACGCTCCCGACGCTCGTCGTTCTACTTTCGTTCGAAACGCTCCCGTCTGTTCTCGGGCCAGAACGACCTCGTCTTCACGAGGGTGCTGTTCTCATCGAAGACGAATTCCTTGCCGAGTTCGTAGTACGTCCAGTGCTCCGTGACACGGCCGTATCCGTATTCGCGTATCCGGTGGACGGGAAAGCCGTTCTCCCGGTAGATGCGAAGCTTGTCCCCTTCCCACTTGTCGGCGAGATTCGCGTAGCGGACCGCCCGGCGCCCGCCCTTGCCGTGGTAGGAGTAGATCACGCGCGCCTGTGAAGCGGTCGCCACGAGGACGAGGAGCGCGACGAGAAACGCGATCCGTCTGGTCATCCCTCTCACATCCTTTCGCTGCAGAACCAAAAGATGCTATACACGCCGCCTCACAGTTGCTTATTATACCACAGATTGCCACATGGATTCAAGAAGCTGCTTTAAGTGCCAGGCAAGGTGCCGCGATGCCCGATAGTTCCCGATCGTGCCCCTGGTCGCCGGCCGTGACGCGGGGAATGCTGGTTCTCCTCTTCGTCATCTGGTCGAACGCCTTCACGGCCATCCGGCATCTGCGCGAGATCTTCCCGCCGATGCAGCTCGTCCTCGCGCGTTTTCTCCCCGTGGCGATCTTCTGTCTCGGCTGGCTGCTTCTCGACGGCCGGCGGCGGCGCGAGAGCGTCCGCCTGCTTCGCACCGCGCCACTGCGCGTCGCGATGATGGGCATCTTCGGGGTGGCCGGCTACAACGTGTTCCTCTATATCGGCCAGGGCGAGATAAAGCCGGGGGCTGCGGCGCTTCTCACCACCCTCTCCCCCCTCTTCACGGTCCTGCTCGCCGTGCCCCTGCTCCGGGAGAAGGTGCCCTTCCGCCGGATCGTCGGCGTCGTGGTGGCCTTCACCGGCCTCTATGTCGTCGTCAGGTGGGGCCGCGTCGGACGCGGCATGATCGTGGGGATCGGCGACGCCGAGGCAATCTACGCCCTCATCACCGCCCTCGCGCCCCTGAGCTGGTCGCTCTACACGATCGCCGGCAAGGACCTCCTGCGCCGGTGGTCGCCGCTGACCGTCACCTATCTCTCGACGATCATCGGGACCCTTCCCTTCCTCGTCTTCGCCGACCGGGCCTTCTTCGCGACGATCGCCGGCATGGGCTGGACCCACTGGCTCGCCCTCGGCCACCTCGCAGTCCTCTCGACGATCGTGGGATTCCACATCTGGAACACGGCCCTGCAGTCTCTCCCGGCGACGTCGGTCGCCTCCTTCATCTATCTCAACCCGCCGCTCGCGGCCCTCTTCGGATGGGCGATCTTCGGCGAGGAGATCACCCTCGTCTTCCTGCTCGGCAGCGCCGTCGTCCTCGCCGGTCTCTGGCTGACACAGCAGCGCGCCCGGCGGGTTTCCCCGACACGATAAAATTCTTGCCCGTCCGGCGGACTTTCCGGTAGGGTATCCGCAATCGGGCGCGCCCGCGGGGTTTTCGAGGAAAGGAACCGACGGTGGAATCCATCGAACGGGGCACCGACCGCGGCCAGTGGAGTTCGAAGCTCGGCTTCATACTCGCCGCTGCGGGATCGGCGATCGGTCTCGGCAACATCTGGCGATTCCCCTACGTCACGGGACAGAACGGGGGCGCCGCCTTCCTCGTCATCTACCTCGCGTGCGTCCTGCTGCTCGGACTGCCCGTCATGATCGCCGAGCTGACGCTCGGCCGCTACAGCAGGCGGAACCCCGTCGGCGCGATCGAGTCGATCCGCGCGGGAAGCGCGTGGAAGATCGTCGGCTATCTCGGGGTCATCACGGGACTCTGCATCTTCTCGTACTACGGCGTGATCGCCGGCTTCACCCTGGGATACATCTTCAAGACCCTCGTGGGCAATCTCACCCCCTACGCCGAGTTCGCCTCGAATCCGCTCGTCAACTTCCCCCTCTTCGCCGCCTTCATCGTCATCACCGTCCTCGTGGTGCAGGGAGGCGTCCGCGAGGGGATCGAGCGGTGGTCGCGCATCCTGATGCCGCTCCTCCTCGTCATGCTCGTCCTGCTCATCGTCCGCTCGATCACCCTCCCCGGCGCGGAGAAGGGGCTCACATTCTACCTGAAGCCCGATTTCGGGAAGGTCGACGGCCGGATGATCCTCGAGGCGCTCGGCCAGGCCTTCTTCTCGCTCTCGCTCGGCATGGGGTGCATGATCACCTACGGCTCCTACCTGTCGAAAAAGGACAACATCGTCACATCCGGACTGTCGGTCGCCTTCTTCGACACGCTGATCGCCGTGATGGCCGGGCTCCTCATCTTCCCCGCCCTCTTCGCGATGGGAAAGAGCCCCGACGAGGGCACCGGGCTCGTCTTCAACGTCCTGCCGGGAATCTTCTCGAGTTTGCCGGCGGGGAACATCATCGGCGCGCTCTTCTTTCTCCTCCTTTCGATCGCCGCGCTCACCTCGACGATCTCGCTTCTCGAGGTGGTCACGGCCTGGTTCGTGGACGAGCGCGGCTGGCTGCGGAAGCGGGCGGTCTGGATCACGGCGCTGCTCGCCTTCCTCCTCGGGATCCCCTCGGCCCTCTCGACGGGCATGGTCGCCCGGCTCGGGGATCTCCCCCTGCTGCACATGGATTTCTTCAGCCTCATGGGCCTCGTCTTCGGTACGATCTCCCTGGCGGTGGGCGCGCTTCTCATATCCATCTTCTTCGGCTGGATCTGGAAGATGGACAACGCCGCCGCGGAGATCGCCTCCGGATGCCCGTGGTTCGGCCGGTGGAAGGGGCTGTTCGGAATCATGCTGAAGTTCGTCTGTCCCGCGTGCATCCTCGTGCTCCTGCTCTTCAAGCTCTTCGGCGGCGAGTAGCGGCGGCCCATGCGGGGGGCGGGAGGTTGTGTCGTGAGCGCGGTGAAGAACACGATCGATTTCGTGTACGGCTACGTCTGGGAGTTCCCCGACGCCTTCCCCTACTTCATCGTCCTGCTTCTCGGCACGGGGATCTTTCTCACCTTCCGCATGCGCTTCATCCAGCTGCGGAAGGTCTTGCACAGCCTCGCCGTGATCGCCGGGTACTACGACAATCCCGAGGACGCCGGCGAGATCAACCATTTCCAGGCCCTCACCTCGGCCCTGTCGGCGACGATCGGTATCGGCAACATCGCCGGCGTCGCCACGGCGATCCACTACGGCGGCCCCGGCGCGCTCTTCTGGATGTGGGTGACCGCAATCCTCGGGACGGCCTCGAAATTCGTCGAGTGCACGTTGAGCACGCATTTCCGCAAGGTCAACGAGGAGGGCGTCGTCTCGGGCGGTCCGATGTACTACATCGAGAAGGGGCTCGGCCCCCGGTGGAAACCCCTCGCCGTCGCCTTCGCCGCCTGCGCCGTCGCCTCGTCCTTCGGCAGCGGCAACAGCGTGCAGGCCTTCACCGTGGCCGACTCCTTCCGGAGCGACTTCGGCATCCCGACGTGGATCACCGGGGCGGTCATGGCCACGCTCGTCGCCCTCGTCGTCATCGGCGGGATCAGGCGGATCGGCATGGTGACGAGCCGGCTCGTCCCCTTCATGTCCGTCGTCTACTTCCTCGGGGCCGTCACGGTCCTCTTCCTCAACGCCCCCCTCGTGCCGAAGGCGGTCTCGACGATCTTCCACGGCGCCTTTACCCCCTCGGCGGGGATCGGGGGATTCTTCGGATCGACCTTCATGTTCACGCTGATCTGGGGGATCAAACGCGGGATATTCTCGAACGAGGCCGGGCAGGGGAGCGCCCCGATCGCCCACGCGGCGGCACGGACGAAGGAACCCGTCCGGGAGGGGCTCGTCGCGATGCTCGGGCCCTATATCGACACGCTGCTGATCTGCACCCTCACCGGGCTCGTCATCGTCACCGTCGGCGTGTGGAAGAACAAGAAGCCGGAGTTCGTCCTCTTCGACGAGCAGTCGGCGATCTCGGTGATGCACGGGGAGGGACGCGTCCGCATCAACGGCGAGATAGACGGCCAGGACGCGTACGTGGGCGAATTCGCCGTGGAGGGCGGCGTGCCGCGTGGCGTCGTCTTCGTGCGGAACGACAGCCCCGTCGACGATCCGGCCGTCTACGCGGACGGCGCCCGGTTCACCGGCACGGCCGTCGTCGACGAAAACGGGACGATCCTCTTCCGCGAACCCGACGGCTCGCCGCTTCCCGGGGACGGGATGGAACTCCAGGGCTCGATGCTGCAGAACGGCTCGCCCCTGACCGCCTGGGCCTTCCAGGTGGGCCTCGCCCCGCTCGGGGGGTGGGGCAACTACATCGTGACGATCGCCGTCTTCCTCTTCGGCATCTCGACGGCGATTTCCTGGTCGTACTACGGCGACCGCAGTGTCGAGTATCTCTTCGGCGAACGGGCGATCATGCCCTACCGCGTCCTCTTCTGCATCGTCCACTTCCTCGGCGCGATCTTCTCCCTGGAAATCGTCTGGGCCTTCGGCGACACGGCGCTCGGACTCATGGCGATTCCCAACCTCGTCGCCATCCTCGCCCTCAGCGGGGTCGTCCGCCGACTGACGGTCGACTATTTCTCCCGTCCGCAGAAACGCTACCGCGCCACCCTGTTCCGGGGCCACGGCGGAAACCGATGAGCCGGAACGGCCCCCCGGTACGGGATAGCGGGGCGCGTTACGTTGACAGCCGCCCCCGGTAGGTATATAATTGAAATGAAAGGTCGCTGCTGTACTGGCAAGGTGTAATTATCTGGAGAGAAAACCGCGGGCTCAGCTCTTGCAAAAGAGTGCGTTCCAGGAGTTCACCGACCCTTTACGGCGGGGGCCTTTTTTTTCACCGGAAATTGCCCGCGAAGACCGCCCGGACGCTACTCCTCCCACCGGTCGACCTTGCCGTCGAGGATGTAGATGTAGCGTTTCTTGTTCTTCTGCCGGGGATCCTTGTAGATCCACTGTTCCTGGACCGATCCGCTGATCTCGCTCTGCCTCGTCTCGTCGGGATAGCCCCATGACTCGAGCGCGGCTTCCTTCGTCATGTCCTTGAAGAGCTCGTGGTTGTAGATGGCCTTGGCCGTCTTCTTGCCGTACGCGCGCAGGTTCATCCGGTACCGGTAATCCGGCTCCTTGAACCAGAAGAGCCTGTTCATTTTCTCCTCGAACTTCTCGAGGGTCATCGGCCGCTCTATTTCGAGGCCGTGGCGGATCTTGACGCGCCCGGGACCGCTGACGGTCACGGCGCCCGTCCAGTGGAAATCGATATCGACGATGGTGACCTCGACGTCCCGGTCGATGACTCCCTCGGGGCCGAGATCGTCGAGGAGCGACCGTGTCCATCCGGTGCGCCCCGTGTATTTCTCCTTCAGGGCGTCCATCTCATCGAGCGACAGGTCCTTGTCGATGACCCTGTTGTAGAAGGTGCAGCCGCCGAGGGCTACCGTCGCGACGAGGAGCAGCAGCAGCGATCTCTTCATCATCACGGGAACTCCTTCACCATCTGGTTGGGTATACGGTTATCCTCGGATAAGATAGGCACGGTCGCCGGGCGAATCAAGCGAAAAACCGGTCGACGCCGCGCAGGTGGCTGAGCGACATCCGTCCGCCCCCGCTGTCGATGTCGATGGCGACGAGATCGCAGCGCGCCTCGCGCCACCGCCCGCCCCGGCGTCCGGCGAGCCATCGGCCCGCGGCACGCCTCATGTTGCGCAGCTTGCGCGCGTCGATCGACGCGACGGCCCCGCCGAAGGCCCCGCTCCTGCGCGTCCTGACCTCGACGAAGGCGACGTCGCCGTCCTTCGCCGCGACGAGATCGATCTCGAGCGGACCCGACCGCCAGTTGCGGTCGAGTATCTCCCACCCGCCGAGTCCCAGGTACTCGGCGGCGATCCGTTCCCCGGCCGCGCCGAGCGCTCGCGTGTTCGCCACCGCCGCCACCCCCTTCACCTCACACGCCGTCTCCGGTCCGGAAGCTCCTGCGATGCAGCGCGGAAAGACCGAGTTCCGCGATGGCCCGCCGGTGGGCCGCCGTTCCGTACCCCTTGTGCTGTCTGAACCCGTACCCGGGATAGTCGCGGTCGCGCTCCCGCATGATACGGTCCCTCGTCACCTTGGCGACGATCGACGCCGCGGCGATGACGAAGCTCTTCCGGTCGCCCCCCGTGACCGCCTCGGCCGGACAGGCGATCTCCGGAAGACGGTTCCCGTCGACGAGGACGAGGCCGGGACGCATCCCGAGCCCCGCCACGGCTTGTTTCATCGCGCACATCGTCGCGAGGAGGATATTCGTCCTGTCGATCTCGTCGGGACCGACGATCCCAACGCACCAGGCGCCGGCCGCCCGGACGATGCGCTCGTAGAGCTCCTCGCGCTCCTTCTCGGGAACGAGCTTGGAGTCCCGCACGCGGCCGAGTTCCTCTCCCGGCTCGCAGACGACCGCGGCCGCCACGACGGGACCGGCGAGGGCGCCGCGTCCCGCCTCATCGACGCCGGCGAGCGGGCCGCTCCCCCGGGAGCGATCGAACCCGGCCAGCGCATCGACGGGGGCGAGGGTCATCTAGCGGCGCTCCGTCTTCTCGGGTATCCGCGCGGCCTTGCCCTTCAGCTTGCGGAGATAGTAGAGCTTCGCGCGCCGGACCTTGCCCCGGCGAAGCACCGTGATCCCGCCCACGTTGGGCGAGTGCAGCGGGAAGATCCGCTCGACGCCGATCCCCTGGCTGATCTTCCGCACGGTGAAAGTCTCCTTCACGCCGGCGCCGCGGCGCTGGATCACCGTTCCCTGGAATGCCTGCGTCCGGGTACGGCCGCCCTCGACGACCTGCACGTCCACGCGAACGGTGTCGCCGATTGCGAAAACGGGGATCGTCTTCTCGTCCTTGAGGTATCGCGCCGATACCGAATCCAGGATGTCCATCGTTCCTCCTTGTCGTTCTTGTCGTCGTTCGTCAGCCGTCGACGGGCGGGCCGTCGGCGGTTCCCTTGCCGAGGAGATCGGGTCGGCGGCGTTTCGTCCGCTCCCGCGCCGACCTTCTCCTCCATTCCTCTATCTTCGCGTGGTCACCGGAGATCAGCACGTCCGGCACCCGCAGTCCCTCGAATTCCGGCGGCCGCGTGTAGTGGGCCGCGTCCAGCGAGAACCCGCGCTTTCCCGAAAAGGAATCGGTGTCGCGGGAACGCTCGTCGCCGACCGCGCCGCGCAGGTAGCGGACGACGGCGTCGGCGACGACGAGGGCGGGAAACTCCCCGCCGCTCACGATATAATCGCCGATGGATATCCTCTCGTCAACAACCAGCTCGTCGACGCGGGCGTCGATGTCCTTGTACCGGCCGCAGACGAAGACGATCCTCCGGAATTCGGCGAGCCGCTCGGCGGCGGCCTGGTCGAACAGCTCCCCCGCGGGGGTCATGTGGACGACCCGCGTACCCTCCTCGCCGGGGCTGCAGACCGAACGCACCGCCTGGACGATCGGCGGCGCCATCATGATCATTCCCGGTCCGCCCCCGTAGGCGTAATCGTCGACCGTGCCGTGGTCGTCGACGGCGAAATCCCGGACGTTGACCGTCCGGAAGCGGGCCAGGCCCTTCCGCGAGGCGATCCCGAGGATCCCGGTCTCGAACGGCCCCCGGAAGAGATCGGGAAAGATCGTGACGAAATGGATATCGAGGGCCATCCCGCTACCACCCGATCTCCATCAATCCCTCGGGCGGATCGATCTCCACGACTCCCTCGCCGAGGTCGATCCGCCGGACGACATCCGCGACGAGCGGCACGAGAAACCGGCCCGTCTCCCGTTCGACGACGAGACAGTCCTGCGCGGGACCCGTGACGATGTCGACCACGCGCCCCACCGGCGCGCCGTCGACCAGCCGGACGGCGAGGCCGATCGCCTGGAAGGGCCGCAGCTCGCGCGGCAGGTCGCTCTCGTCGAGCGCGTCGACGTCGACGACGAGCGTGCTCCCGATGAGATTCTCGGCCTCGTCGATTGAATCGACGCCGCCGAGCTTGAGCACCCAGACCGTCTTCTTCGCGCGGCTCCGCTCGATCGCCGCCTCGCGGCTCTCCCCCTCGGGCGAGACGAGAAGGATCCCGTCCACGTCCAGGATCTCGGGCCAGAAATCCGGCCCGGGCAGGAACTTCACTTCCCCCTTGAGACCCACCGCCTTCACGATGGCGCCGAGCGTGACGATCGCGGCCGGCATCCCGCCGTCACTCCCTGATCTCGAGGAGCACCCGTTTGCCCATCCGGGTGGCAGCGGCGTTCACGAGAGCCCGCAACGCCTTCGCCGTCTGGCCGTTCCGGCCGATCACCTTGCCGACGTCGGCCTTGTCCACCGACAACACGATGATGATCGAATCGTCGCGTGTCTCCTCGATGATCGTGATCGACCCGGGGGCATCGACGAGCATCGCCGAGATCGACCGGATCATGTCCTTAATCTTGTCAACACTCATGGATCGCCGCCTCTTCCTGGTGGCGGCGCGCGGCCGGCGCGCCTGTTACTCGGATTCGGCCGGAGCGTCGGCGCCAGCCTCGCCGGCGGCCGCCTCCCCGGTCTCTTCGACAGCGGGAGCCGCGGCCTCCTTCGCGGCCTTTTCCTGCTCGGCCTTCAGCTTCGCCGCCGCCTTCTTGGAGAGTTTATCCTCCGTCCGGAGCTGCGCCATCGGCTGCTTCGCACGCATCGTCTCGATCGCGGTGTCGAGATCGGCGATCGCCACGCCGCGCTTCAGGAGCTGCCATCGCTCGAGCAGGCCGGCCTGCTTGAGGACGTTGGCGGCGTTCCGCGTCGGCTGGGCGCCGTCGTCGAGCCACTTGTATACCTTGTCATCGTCGAGGACGATCTCGGGGGGATCGATCAACGGGTTGTAGTGGCCGAGCGTCTCGATGAAACGGCCGTCGCGCGGACTGCGCGAGTCGGCTACCACCACGCGGAAAAAGGGCCGCTTCTTCGATCCCATCTTCTTGAGCCTGATCTTTACTGCCAATGTCGACCTCCGTATGCGGCGCCCGCGGCGCCCTAGGAGAAGGGAAATCCCGCGGGGCTCCGTCCCGCGGACTTCGAGAATCGCTTCATCATCTTCTTCATCTGCTGGAACTGGTTCAGGAGGCGGTTCACCTGCTGAACGCTGCTGCCGCTGCCGCGCGCGATCCGCCTGCGCCGCGATCCGTCGATGATCGACGGCACGCGCCGCTCCTCGCGGGTCATCGAATTGATGATGGCCTCGATCCGGACGAGCTCCTTCCCGCCGATGTCGGCGCCGAGCCCCTTCGGCTTCATGCCCGGGATCATGCCGAGCAGCTGATCGAGCGGCCCCATCTTCTTCAGACGCTGCAACTGGCCGAGAAAGTCCTCGAGCGAGAAGGACTCCTTCCGGAGCTTCGTCTCGAGCTCTCTCGCCTCCTTCTCGTCGATCTGCTCCTGCGCCTTCTCGACGAGCGTGAGGACGTCCCCCATCCCGAGGATCCTGCCAGCCATCCGGTCGGGGTGAAAGGCCTCCAGGTCTTCCGCCTTCTCCCCGACGCAGGCGAAACGGATCGGCTCGCCGGTGACGGCCGCGACGCTGAGCGCCGCGCCCCCCCGCGTGTCCCCGTCCAGCTTGGTGAGGACCACGCCGGTGAGATCGATCGCGCGCTCGAACTCCACGGCAACCGCGACGGCTTCCTGGCCCGTCATGGCGTCGAGGACGAGCAGCGTCTCCTCCGGCTTCAGGACGTCCCTGACGGTCACGAGCTCCCGCATCATCTCCTCGTCGATGTGGAGCCGTCCCGCCGTGTCCACGATCACCGTGTCGTGCAACCCCCGCCGCGCCTCCCGCAGCGCCCCCTCGACGATCTCCGCGGCGGGCATGACGCCCGGCGCGTGGCAGGGAACATCGATCTGCCCGGCGAGGACGACGAGCTGTTCGATCGCCGCCGGCCGGTGGATGTCCGCCGCGACCATGAGCGGACGCCGCCCCTTGCCGCGCAGGAACAGGGCGAGTTTCGCGACGAAGCTCGTCTTCCCCGCTCCCTGGAGGCCTGCGACCATGACACCGGCCGGTGAGCCGGAGAGGGTGAATGGCGCCGGCCGGTCGCCGAGGACGTGCACAAGCTCCTCGTGGACGATCTTGACGATCTGCTGGTCGGGGGTCAGGCTGTCGAGGACCGCGCTTCCCAGGGCCCGTTCACCGACACGCTCGACGAACCCCTTGACTACCTTGTAGTTGACGTCCGCCTCGAGCAGGGCCTTGCGCACGTCGCGCATCGCCGCCCTGATATGCGTCTCGCGGACCTTGCCCTGTCCGCGGAGTTCCTTGAACACCCTGGCGAACTTTTCGCTAAGGTCCTGAAACACCGACACCTACCCCCATCCGCAAATACAGCAAAATATCAGAAACGGCGAGCGTTGGCAAGGGAAATCGATGTCAGGCGCCGCTCAGCCCCTGATCGCCCGGATCGCCGCGGCGTAATCCTTCGCCCCGAAGACGGCGGTCCCGGCGACGAGGATGTCGGCGCCGGCCTCGCGGATGGACGCCGCGTTCTCCGCCTTGACCCCGCCGTCCACCTCGATGAGCAGTTCCAACCCTTCGCGCCGCCGGATCGCGTCGGCGCCGCGGATCTTGTCGAGCACCGCCGGCATGAACGACTGCCCCCCGAACCCCGGAAACACTCCCATGACCATGAGGAGATCGATTTGGTCGAGGAGTTCCTCGAACCGCGCGAGAGGCGTGTCGGGATTGACCGAGAGCCCGGCCAGCCTCCCGGCGTCGCGGATCCTGCCGGCGAGGGCCGCCGCGTCGTCGATCCCCGGCGCCTCGAGATGGAAGCTCACGAGCGCGCTTCCCGCCCCGATGAACCGGTCGATCCAGGCAGCCGGGTCGTCGATCATCAGGTGCGTGAAGAGGGGCAGCGAGGCCAGCCGCGAGATCGCCTCGACGACGAAGGGACCGAAGGTGATATTCGGCACGAAGTGCCCGTCCATCACGTCGAGGTGGAGCACGTCGGCCCCGGCGTGCTCGACGGCGCGGATCTCCTCGCCGAGCCGCGCGAAATCGGCGGCGAGCAGCGAGGGGGCCACCGCCGCATGCCCTGCGTCAGTCAACCGACGATACAACGAGTTCAATCGTCCCTCCTTGCCTGATCAGCGATCCCGCCGGGGGAGCCTGGTCGAGGATCGTGCCGGGAAAGCGGCCGGCGTCCCGCCGCGTCACGATGCGCGTCACCTCGAAGCCGAGCCGGGTGAGCCGGTCCCGCACGAAGGTCAGGTCCTTTCCCGCGAGATCGGGCATCCGAAAGCGGGCCGGCTCCCCGCGCATGACGAACAGCAGGTCGACGCTCGAGCCGTGCGGCACCGCCGAGCCGGGCGGCGGGCTCGTCGCGGCGACCATATTCTCCCCCGGTTCCCGCGAGAAGATGCGCACGACGCGCCCCTTGAGCAGCTCCGTGCTCTCCAGCGTGAGCTCCACCTGCCGCATCGTCATGTTCCGCAGGTCGGGGACCGTCTCCATCCGCTGGCCCGAGGAGAGGACGACGAGGATCGTCCGCCCCGATTTCAGCTGCTCGTCCGCGCCGGGATGCTGCTCGATGACGGCTCCCTCGGGCACCTCGTCCGATGGGCGGTTCGATGAGACGCGGCAGACGAGTCCGCTCCCGGCGCATCGCTTCCCCGCCTCGTCGATGTCCAGCCCCCGCACGTCGGGAACGATCGTCACGTCCGCACGGCCGACGAGCCGCGGAACGACGATCTGCTGGAAGACCACGATGCCGACGACGAAGGCGGCGAGCGCCACGAGGAGGGTGCGGGCCAATCGTTTCCAGGAATGCGTCCGGTCGCTCATCGTTCGCCTCCAAGCGTCTCTCCCGCGCACATCTCGAACCCCCGCAGGAACTCCGTGGCGTCGAGGCAGCGTTTCCCCTCGCACTGCAGCTTCTCGAGGAGCACCGACCCGCGCCCGCAGGCGACTGCGACGCCGCGGTTGGAGACCTCCAGCACGCGCCCCGGCGGCGTTTCGTAGTCGATGACGTCCCGGAGCCGCGCCCGGTGCACCTTGACGTACCGGTCGCGGCAGTAGGTGAAGGATCCCGGCCACGGGTTCATCCCGCGGACATGGTCATGGACGGCGATCGCGTCGAGTTCCCAGGGGATGCGGCCGTCCTGCTTGCCGAGACGCGGGGCGAAGCTCACGCCCGCTTCCAACTGGGGCCGCGCCTCGAGCGTCCCCGCCTCGATGCCGCGCAGCGTCTCCACGAGAAGCCCGCCGCCGAGTTCGGCGAGCCGGCCGATGAGGTCTCCCGCGGACTCCATCGCATCGACCGGGATCGCCCGCTGCAGGTAGATCGGTCCGGCGTCGAGCTCGCGCACCATCCGCATCGTCGTCACGCCGACCCAGCGGTCGCCCGCCGCGATCGCGGCATTCACCGGGCTCGCGCCCCGCCACGCGGGAAGCAGCGACGCGTGGACGTTGACGCACCCCATGCGCGGGATCCGCAGGAGACGCTCGGGAAAGATCAGCCCGAAGGCGGCGACGACGAAGAAGTCGGGCTGGAGGTCGAGGAGGCGGTCGCCCCCGCCGTTCCGGAAGGAGCCGACGATCTCCACGGGGAGTCCGAGATCCTCGGCCGCGCTGCGGACGGGGGTCGGCCGGGGGGTTCGACCCCGCCCCGCGGGGCGATCGGGCTGCGTGACGACGAGCGCCGGCGCGCAGCCGCTCTCCACGAGCGCGGCGAGCGTCGGGAGGGCGAAATGGGGGGAACCGAAAAAGACGACGCGGGCCATCTCGTCACTCCCCGTCGCGCCCGCGGAGCAGCTGGCGCAGCCGGGGCTTGAGGAGGACCCGTTTGGCCGCCGAGACCCGGTCGACGAAGAGGACGCCGTCGAGGTGGTCGAGTTCGTGCTGGATGATGCGGGCGAGGAGCCCGTCGGCGTCGAGGGTGCAGTCCCGGCCCTCGCGGTTCTGGTAGGTCACCGTGACGGCGGCCGGCCGAACAATGTTCGCCCGGATGCCGGGAACGCTGAGGCACCCCTCCTCGATGGACACTTCCTCGTCGCTGACGGCCACGATACGTGGATTGATCATCTCGACGAGGGTGTCGGGGTTATCGGGGTCGGGGTTGATCACCGCGATGAGACGGGAGACGCCCACCTGGGGCGCGGCGAGTCCCACGCCCCCCTCGATGACCATCGTCTCGGCCATCCGTTCGAGAAAGGGCACGAGCCGCTCGTCGAAATCCTCCACGGGATCTCCCATCCGGCGAAGGACCTCGGCCCCGTACGTCTTGATGCCGAGCGATGTCACGACGACCCATCCTCCCTGAACGCCGTCAGTTTTCCCTCTTCTCGATGACGGTGGCCACCGCGCTCTTGGCGATCTCGACCTTCACGTTCTCGGCGATCCGGAGAACGATGATGTGCTCCTTGACGTCGGAGACGGTGCCGAAGATCCCGCCGTTGGTGACGACGCGGTCGCCCTTGCGAAGGGCGGATACCATGTCCTGGTGTTCCTTCTGCTTTTTCTGCTGCGGCCGGATGAGAAGAAAATAGAAGATCACGAAGATCAGCAGGATCGGGATCAGGCTCGTGAAAAGTGAGGGCTGCGATCCGCCGCCGCCGCCGCTCATGAGAAAAAGCAGATGTGTCATCGTTCCTCCTCGTCGGGTTCGTCGGGGACCGTTCCGGACACGTGGTATACGCGCAGGAACTCCTCGCGCCACGGCCCGAAACGACCGTCCCGTATAACTTGACGCATTTCTTCGAGAAGATGCAAGTAGAAATGAATGCTGTGGTACGTGGCGAGCACCGGGCCGAGGATCTCACCCGCCATGAAGAGGTGCCGCAGATACGCCCGGCTGAAGGAACGGCAGACCCGGCAATCGCAGTCGGGGTCGATGGGGATCATCTCCGACGCGTGGCGGGCGTTCTTGAGATTCAGGCGCCCGCGCGACGTGAAGACCGTCCCGTTGCGCGCGTTGCGCGTGGGGATGACGCAGTCGAACAGGTCGATCCCGCGGGAGACCGACTCGACGAGGTCCTCGGGATATCCCACGCCCATGAGGTACCGCGGCTTCTCCGCGGGCAGCCGTTCCGCGGTGAAGGCCGTCATCCGGTAGAGATCCTCCTTGGGCTCGCCGACGGAGAGGCCGCCGATCGCGTAACCGGGAAAGTCGAGGGCGACGAGCCGATCTGCGCTCCGCTCGCGCAGGTCGGGCCAGACCGATCCCTGGACGATCCCGAAGAGGACCCGTTCCCAGCCGTCCTTCAGCACGCGGGGACCGCGGTGCCCGATGCTCTGCTCGGCCCACCGCTGCGTCCGCTCGACCGCCGCCGCGGCCTGCGCCTTGTCGCAGGGCCAGGGGGCGCAATGGTCGAAGACCATCATGATGTCCGAGCCGATCGCGAGCTGCGTGTCGACGACCATCTCCGGGCCGAGAAAGCGCCACGAGCCGTCGACGTGGCTCCTGAACTCGACGCCGTCGTCGCCGATGCGGTTCAGGTCGGCGAGGCTGAAGACCTGGTACCCGCCGCTGTCGGTGAGGACGGGCCCGTCCCACGACATGAACCGGTGGATCCCCCCCGCCTCCTCGATCAGCCGTTCGCCGGGGCGCAGGTGGAGGTGGTAGGTGTTGGAGAGGATGATTTTCGCCCCCGCCTCGGCGAGGTCCCGCGGCTGCATCCCCTTGACGGTCCCCTGCGTTCCGACCGGCATGAACATCGGCGTCTCGAAACCGCCGTGATCGGTGGTCAACCGGCCGAGACGGGCGCCGGTCGGATCGGTGGACAGAAGCGTGAAATCGAATGGCACCGTCGCGGCCTTCCGTCACTTGATGAACATCACGTCGCCGTACGAGTAGAAGCGGAACCGGCGGGCGACGGCCCACCGGTACGCGCGGAGGGTCTCCTCCCGTCCCGCGAAGGCGGAGACGAGCACCAGCAGGCTCGACCGGGGGAGGTGGAAGTTCGTGAGCAGCGAATCGACCACCTGGAACCGGAATCCCGGGTAGATGAAGAGCCGCGTCCAGCCGTCCAGCACGGCCTCGCCGTCGATCTCGGTCTCTTTTGCTTGCTCCGCGTGGCCGCCGGCGAGGGATTCGAGCACGCGCGTCGTCGTCGTGCCGACGGCGACGACCCGCCGCCCCGTTTCCCGCGCCGCGCGGATCTCCTCCCAGATCGCCTGGCGGACGGAAAAGCGTTCGCGCCCGAGCGTGTTCTCCTCCACCCGTTCCTTCTCGAGGGGCCGGAAGGTCCCCGGGCCGACGTGCAGGGTCACCGGCGCGATCGTGATCCCGCGGCGGCGCAGGTCGCGCAGGACGGCGTCGGAGAAGTGGAGGCCGGCGGTGGGCGCGGCCACCGAGCCCTCCCGGCGGGCGAAGAGCGTCTGGTAGCGTTCGTGGTCGCGCTCGTTCGCCTCGCGCCGGATGTAGGGAGGCAGGGGCACCCGCCCGTAGAGATTGATGAACCGCTGGGAGGGCATCTCGTCGGGGAGCGAGACGATCCACTCGCCGCCTTCGGCCCCCTCGACGGTCACGCCGAGTTCCCCCTCCCCGAAGAGGATCGTCTCCCCGGAGGCGATCCGCCGGGCGGGACGGAGGAGCGCCGACCACCGGCGCCCGCCGATCCGGCGGGTAAGGAAGATCTCCACCTGTCCGCCGGAGGCGCGGCGGCCGATCAGCCGCGCCGGGATCACCCGCGTCTCGTTGACGACGAGGATGTCGCCCTCCCGGAGAAACCGGGGGAAATTGGAAAAGCGCGTCTCCCGCAGGTCCCCGCTGCGGCGCTCGAAGTACAGCATCCTGCTCTCGTCGCGTTCGGCGGCCGGATGCTGCGCGATGAGCTCCTCGGGAAGATCGTAATCGAAGTCGCTGGTCTTCATGGCGAGTGCGGGGCCTAGATCAGTTTCCCCTGGTCCCGGCCCCCGCCGGGGGAGTCGAGCCCGAGGTGACGGCAGGCGGCGTCCGTGGCCACGCGGCCGCGGGACGTGCGGTGGAGGAATCCCTCCTTGATCAGGTAGGGCTCGTAGACGTCCTCGATCGTC
>JAFGEZ010000006.1 GCA_016931295.1 Candidatus Krumholzibacteriota bacterium | reverse complement strand
CAGCCGTTGAAGGAGCCGGCGAGGAAGACGTTTCCCGCGTCGGGGTCGTAGTAGGTGAATCGGATCCCGCCGTCGACCGTCTCGACGGCCGACCACGCGAACCCGGCGGGAAGAAGGCAGGCGGCGAGCAACAAAAGGAGGATCCTGGCCGCCGCTCCGGGCGGGGCCCCCCGGAGCGTCCTCCATCGTCTCGTGTCGGTCTTTCCTGTCATCGTATCGTCTCCGTCAGAAGTAGAGCTTCAGGAACGCCTGAAGGCGGTGATCTATCCGGTCGCCCGATCCCTCGTTCACGAAGTAATCGGTATTCACCAGGTGCTCGCTCGAACCGGGGTTGCCGTACTCGACGAAGCACTCGGCCCCCCAGCCGATGTCGTAGCGCAGTTGCGCGAAGACGGTGGCGCGGGCCTCGGTCTCCTCGTTGACGTTGAGGATGCGGAAGTAGCCCTTCAGCTTGCCCGTCGCGTTGAATTCCATGTCGAAGCCGTAGGCGGTCACCTCGCGGAAGGTGTTCACGTCGCGGACGCGCGCCTGCATCCGCACCTTGGCGAGGCGGTTCTCCACCGAGAGCTCGGCGAAGATATTCGGATACGTGAAGAAATCGAAGACCTCGCCCGAGCCGTCGAAGCCGTGCCAGCGGCTGTAGCCCACCTTGCCCTTGAAGCCGTTGATGAACTCGACGTAGAGCTCGGAATAGAAATTGTGGGTGGGCCGGAACTCGCCGCCCTCCTCGTCGACGATCCGCTTCCGGTAGTAGTCGTACGAGACGGTCGCCGTCACCGCCTTGCGGGGGAGCTTGTAGTTGCCCTCCACGTGGTACTGGCGCCGGTTGTACTCGCGGCCGTCGTCGTAGCGATACGACAGGTAGTCCCGGAAGTTCTCGCCGACGTTGCGGTACCAGCCGTGGACGGTGAGGTTCTGCAGCCGGACGTTCCGGAATTCGGCCCCGAGGGCGAACTTGTTCTCGTTGCTCCGGATGTCGCTCGTCTCGATCTGGAAGGGATCCCTGCTGACCGCGTACTCGGCGATCCAGCTCGAGTTCTCGAGGTTGAGCGGGCCCAGGGCGAGGCCGTTCGCGGCGAACTCGCGCGGGTAGAAGGCGAGGTCGAAGGAGAGGATCTCGTTGTAGCTCGAGGAGACCCATTCCCGTCCGTAGCCGGTGTTCGTCCAGTCCTTGCGGAGGAACATCGCCCCCGTCTCGATGCGCTCGTCGAAAGAGTTCTTGCGGAGCCGGAGGATGAAGTTGTCCGTGCCGTCGGCGACGACATCCTCGGGCGCGCCCGTCCAGTTGAAGGTGCCACCGTCGTCGAAGTAGATGAAGGTGCCGCCCAGGCCGCCGATCCGCCAGAGGTCGATGTTCCAGAAGTCGGCGCGGACGCCGCTCGCCTGCGGACCCCAGTCGTCGTTCTTGATCTTGTCCTGGTTGACGAGCTGCAGCAGCGGTTCGTCGTGGATCCAGAAGCGGTTCTGCCGGTGGAAGATGTAGGTCTCCCACCGCTCGCCGCGGAGCTTCATGTGGCCCTCGGCGGAGAGGAAGAAGGGATTCTTGAACTCGCTCTCCTCGGTGAGGTACTCGTCGCGGTTCGATTCCACGCGAAGCTTGAAGAAGCTCTCGAGATTGTCGTAGGGGAAGCTGAGGTGCTTCAGCTCGAGGTAATGCCGCGGGATCCCGTCGCCGCTCGGCGGGCCGAACTGCCACTGCTTGCCGACGCGCTGGAAGGAGGTCTGTATTTCGTAGTACCCCTCGAGCTTCGAGACGGCGACCGCGGGCGCGGCCGCGCCGGCGAGGATCGCGGCGATCGCCAGGAGAATGAGCGTCTTCGATGCTGCCGCGCGCACGCGCAGTCCTTCCGTTCGTCTAGTGCCTGATGGTCGCGGCGAACTGGTAGGTGTTTCCCAGCTCGTCGTGCGTCTCGAGCATGACGTCCATCTGCCACCAGGCGTTCCTGAGGCCGAAGCCGGCCGTCATGTTGTCCCGCTCGAAGCCGCCGCGGAGGACCACGGCGTCGAAAAACCAGATTTCGCTTCCGATCCGGCCGATCGTGTTCTCCCATTCGCCGTAGCGCGTCCTGAAGTCCCAGCTCGCGAGCAGCAGGTCGCTGAAGAGATAGGAGGCGCCGAAGGCGTAGTCGCGGTAGACCGGGTCGGGCGTCGTCGTCGTCGAGAGGAGCGCGAGCTCCGGCTCGTTGACGTTGTAGACGACGGCGCCGATCGACCAGTTCTCGGCCGGACGGTACTGGACCCCGACGTCGAAGCTCGGTTCGGTCACCGACCCGCCGTAGGACGGGTCGTTGTACTGCTCGTAGCCCGGCGCGTCGAGGGTGAAGAGCTTGAGCGACGCCCCGACGGAGAGCCCGTCGATGAACGGCGCCTTGCCGGCGACGGCGATGTTGATCGTGTTCTCGCTGTAGATGTCCTCGAGGGCGAGCCGCACCCAGCTGACGCCGACGGCGATGCGGTTGTCCCAGTCGTAGACGGCGGCGAGATAGTCGTTGGAGAGAGCGTCGACCGCGTAGAGCATCGTCCGGCAGCCGGTCAGCTCGAATCGGGGGGCGAGCTGCACCATCCCCGCGGGGTTCCAGTAGACGGCGTTCGCGTCGTCGGCGACGGAGACGAAGGCCGAGCCCATCGCGCGGGGACGCGGTCCCGGCCGGGCGTGCCGGAAATCGGCCCGCGCCGGCGGGGCGGCGAGACCGGCGAGAAGAGCCGCGAGAGCGGCGCATATGGCGGTACGGCGCGTCATCTGATCACCGCCACGGCGTGATTCTCCCGGATCGTCCGCTGCCCGGCGGCCTGGGAGAAGGTCACGGTGAACCGGGTCACGTAGATCCCGTAGGGGACGGCGCGGCCGGTGTTGTCGCGCCCGTCCCAGACGAGCCCCGTCACGCGGCGGGGCTGCTTGTCGGGAACGTCCTCGGCCGTGAAGGGGAAGCGTTTCTCGAGGATGCGGACGCGGTTTCCGTCGATGTCGAAGATCTCGATGGTGACGGTGGCTTCCTCGGTAAGGAAGAAGCTGATGTTCGTCTCCTCGTAGAGTCCGTCGCCGTTCGGCGAGAAGGGATTGGGGGAGAAGACGACGCCGGAGAAGATCGCGTTCGGATCGTAGCCGAAGCCGGGGCTGAAGAAGAGCCCGTACGTGCCGGGACGGTCGGTGGAGATCGTCACGAGGTTGCCGAAGGGGTTGACGTTGCCGCCGACGTAGATCCAGGTGCCGGTCGTCTCGTTCCAGCGGTAGACGGCGATCAGGTTCTCGTCGATCCCCTTTACCGAGTACTCGGGATAATGGAAGGAGATCCCGATCGGCGCGTCGAGTTCCGTGATCGGAAAGACGGCTCCCCCGCCGCCGACACGCGCCTCGAAACCGATCGTGCGGATCGTGTTGATCGATCGGGCGCCCCCGCCGGGAACGCCGTAGTTCTCGATACGGCCCGTCCGGAGCGTGAAGAAGGCCTCCACGTCGGCGAAATCCCCCAGGTCGATCGCGCCCGCCGGGATGGCGACGAATGTGCCCTCGGGGGCGCGCAGCGCGATGTCGCCGGAGAGGTCGAGCGCCGCCTCCCAGGACGGCACGGGGCGCGGGATCTCCATCGTGTAGAGGGGCGTGACGGCGACGTTGCCGCTCGGGTCGCGCGCCTCGATCTCGAACTCGATGTTCCGCGTGCTGTCGAACGGCGCGAGCGGAACGAGGGCGGTCACCTCGTCGACCGGGATGTCGACGCTCCAGACGTCCTCGCCGGCGTAGCCCATCGACAGCTCGCCGATCCAGTCGCCGGTGAGCGAGGAATCGGCGCGCCAGCGGAAGACGGCGGAGGAGACGGCGTCGTCGTCGGTGATGAAGACGGTGTAGTAGAGGGGCGCGTTCTCGAGCGCGACGAAGGGCACCGTCGCGCCGGCGAGGGTGGGGATCGAGATCACCGGCGGTCCGCTGTCCTCGAATGCGCTCGACTCGATGATGCAGGCCGTCTCGCCGGCCTCCGAGCGGGCCACCGCGGCGGCGGTCTTGTAGTCGAGCATCTCGGACTGCGTCCGGCCCGGCTCCCTGCCGACGCCGGGGGAGACGGCGAGGTCGATGATGTTCGGATCGCGGTCGTTGTCGGCGCCGCCGCCGGGCTGCCACTCCGAGGTGCTCGCGTTCACCCAGCGCGTGTCGCCGAAGTTGAAGTCGGTGCTCGTGCCGTCATGGCTCGTCATGAGGACGGTGATGTCCCAGTCGGCGATCTCCTCGGGCGTCGGATCGCCGAGCGCCTCGCGGGAGACGACCGCCGTCATCGTGTTGTTCTCGAAATCGGAGACGAGGATGATGTCGCGGTCGTTCTTCAGCACCGAGGAGGCCCACGACTGGGGCGTGTTCTGGTTGTTGGAGACGATGACGCCCTTGTACCAGCCCTCCATGACGATCGCGTAGTCCCAGGCGTCCCAGCGCTGGAAATCGTTCTGGCGGTTGGGGAGCCCCTCGGTTGCCCCTCCCTTGAAGGCGTCGATGTAGATGTCGACTTTCTGGATGTTGATGTCGGCGAACGTGGGGTTCCAGTCGGCGGTGCCCTCGTCGGCCGGATCGGGGTGGTTGCCGACGGTGACGCGGAAGGCCAGGCTCGGGATGATGTCGCCCTGGACGACCTTGCTCGTCTCGAAGATCGTGACCTCGCGCAGGTCGAAGGCGCCGCGGACGAAGACCTGGTTCGTGGGATAGATGTAATAGAGGCCGTCGCGGCCGAAGAGGTTCGGGCCGTGGTCGTCGTCGGCCGCGTCGGTGAAGGTGCGGATCGCCGTCGTCCGCCCGGTCACCGAGAGGGCGATCGTCGTGTCGGCGCGCGAGATGTTCCGGGCGTCCCTCGCCGTGGCGGCGAGGTCGTAGAGCCCGCCGGCGATGTCGGGATCGGTGACGTACCGGAAACTGAAGACGCCGTCGCCGGCGGAGAGATCGCCGGCCGCGCCGTCATCGCGCATGTGCTGGTAGCGCGATCCGCCGATCGGGGAGAGGTCGAGAAGGACATCCCCCACGCCCCCGCCGGCGTCGGTTACCCGCACCGAGAAGGTGACGGTCTCGCCGGCCTCGATCTCCGCCGGCTCCGCCGACGGATCGGCGAGAGCGGGGGGCGGCGGGAAGTCTGTGTTGAAGACGTATCCCGGCGACCACTCGTGGAGCGTGACCGGCGTCGTCGTGTAGCTCCAGTCGAAGGTCGGATCGGCCGGATCGCCGTCGAGATCGAGCGTGGAGTCGTGCGGCGCGGAGTCGAAAACCGAGCGCTTCGTCCCCTCGAACTCCTGCATCACGTAGACCTGCACGCGGACGCTGTCGGGGACATTCCCCTCGAAGATGTCGAAGGGAACGGCGCAGACGACCCATGACGTGTCGCTCGAGAACCAGGTGGTGTGGACGTCGATCCCCGGCACCCACGCGCCCGGGTCGGCCGTGGAGATGTAGGTCTTGCCCTCGTCGTCCCACCAGTTCCAGCGGCCGTCCGCCCACTTGCGCAGGTCGGCGTAGTCGTTCGACGAGTACTTCCAGGTGATCGCGTAGTCGGGAAGATCGCCGTGCGCGTAGCCGACCGGGAAGAGGAACGGCTCCTCCGTCGCCCCGGCCGGCGAGGCGTCGGCCTCGAGGACGATGCCGAGGTGCAGCCCCTCGAAATCGCTCGAGAACCGCACGCGGATCTCGAAGCCGTCGGGGTCGTTTCCCACGATGACGCTCGTCAGGTCGACCGCTGCCCAGCTGTTGTGCGCGTCGTCCGACTCGGGCGCCGCCGGATCGGAGAAGAGGAGGACGTCGTCGATGAGGAAGACGATCGGCTCGATCGGCAGGGAGGGCGCGGCGGTCGCGGAGACGGTGACGACCGAGCGGTCCAGGCCGGCGGTGAAGACCGTCGAGGCGCTTCCCGCGTCGTCGAGGGCGATCGACGGGGGCGAGATCGAGCCGGCGGCCGGCGGGTCGACCGAGAAGGAGAGCGTCCAGCCGGTTTCCCGCACGGGATTGCCGAAGCGGTCGACGAGCTGGGCCGCGATGCCCATCTGCTGGCCGAGCCCCACGAGGTCGGCCTGCCCGGCGAGGACGATCCCGGCCGGCGCGCCCGGTTCGACAAAGACGGCCACCGTCGCCCCGTCGTCGTCGCCGAGGGGAACGAGCGCCTTGTTGAGCCAGGCGGCCGAGGCGGTGACGAGGAGCTCGCCCGCGCCGGTGGCGGTGAAGGAGGTGATCGCCTCGCCGTCCGAGCTCGTCTCGACCGAGGGAATCGCGTAGGAGCCCTGGCCGGTCGACGCGCCGTCGAACGAGAAGTCGACGACGACGCCGGCGATGCGCACCGGGTTGCCGCTGACGTCGAGGAGGCGCGCGGCGACCTTCACCTCGTCGGTGTCGTCGGCGACGACCGTGCGCTTCGAGACGGCGAGCTCGACGTACTCGGGCTCGGCCGAACGGATGCCCACCTTGAAACGTCCGCCGATCTCCCGCAGGGGGGAGGAGACGAAGACGCGCAGCACCTCGATCTCGTCGTCGGAGACGAGGAAGCTCCCGATGCCGCCGGTCAGGTCGATCGCGTCGATCGCGACGGTGTCGGTCGCCGACCAGAATCGGACGTCGCCGCGCGGGGGCGTCGTGTTGTTGAGCTTCGTCGCCGAGAGCTCGATTTGCGCGAGGAGCCCCCCGACGTCGTAGAGATCGCGGCGGCCCTCGTCGTCGCGAGCCTCGACGGTCGCGACGGCGTAGAACCACGCGTTCGAGGCGGGGACGCTCACCGTCGTGCTGACGCTCTCGATGTCGCGGCCCTCCCCGTCGACGAGGAAGATCCCCGTGGCCCGGACGGCGGCGAGCGCGAGGTCGCCGGCCGAGACGCTGTCGGAGCCCGTCACCGTTGCGAGCACCGAGTCGGCGACGTACCCGGGGGCCTCGGCGATGACGAGATAGTCCCCCGAGGGGACGAGGAGCGTGAATCCGCCGCCTGACGGGGAAACAATCGCCGGCTCGTCGACGGCGATATCGCCCGTCGCCGCGTCGTACGCCGTGACGGTCGCTTCGGCGCCCGGACCGTCGAGAAAGGAGACGAGGCCGCCGATCTTGCCCGCTTGCTCGAGGAGGAAATCCACACCGCCGGTGGTTTCCCCGTCCGCCACGGAAATGCCGGCCAGAATGCCCTTGCCGTAGCCGCCCGCGGTGGCCTCGACGCGGTAGGAGCCGTCGGCGAGCTTGGAAATCTCCCAGGCGCCGCCGCCCGGCGCCGTCAGCGCCTCGCCGGCGAGTCGCCCGGTCGATTCGTCGTAGGCGCGCACCGTCGCGACGGTCGTCAGGTCGCCGGCGTCCTCGTAGAGGACCGAGCCGGCGAGCCGTCCGGTGAATCCGTCGGGCGCGCCGTCGCCGTTGCCGTCGACGACGAGACGATACATGTTGAAGAGGGTCGTCGGCGATCCCGAGCCGTCCATCCCGGCGTTGTCCGGCGCGGAGTCCGGGCCGTTCCAGTTGTCGCCGCCGACGATGAGGGCCACCATCCTCGCGACCGCGTCCGGCACGACGTTCCCCGCGCCGAGCCCGTAGATCGTCTCCCAGGGGATGGCGATCTCCGATTCGAACCAGCCGCCGTCGCTCGTCGTGGCGACGAGGCAGGATGCGGTCACGTCCTCCGTCGTCGACGAGTCGAGGATGCGCCTGACCTCGGGGCCGCTTCCGTTCCAGCCGGCGATGATGAACTCGCCGAGGAGGGAATCGGGGAAGTTGAAGTTGCGGGGATACCAGTCGAGGCCGTTGATGTCGGCGGCGCCGACGCCGGTCCCCATGTCGAGGAGGACGAGCATCCCGTTGTCGCTCACCTGGTAGCGGACGCCGATGTAGAGGTAGCCTTCGTCGAAGGTCGTCCAGAGGTCGTCGATGTCGTTCGGCCCCCAGGGGGATTCGCCCGTCGGGTCGTCGACGGCGAGATCGCTGCCGTCCCAGTCGTCGGGGGCGACGGCGATCGATCCGTCCACGGTCGGCGTATTGAAGGGTCTGGCGGCCGGCGTCGAGACGAGTGCCGCAACGCACAGCACCAGGATCAGCGCCCTTCGCATCGGATCGTTCTTTCTGAAAAGGGGTGGAGGCGCCGCGGTCGTCGTATTCCCGGCGGCGTCTCCGCGTCACACTCGTCCGGGAACGGCGCGAGTGTATCGCAGAGCCCGAGGGCGATGCAAGCGGGAAATGGAACCGCTCCGGCTGCGTGCCGGCATCACGGTATCCGCCGGCCCGTGAGAGGCGGGATCTCCCCGCCGATCGCCCGGAAGGAGACGGCCCCGCCGGCGCCCGTCTCGAACAGCAGGTCGACGCGTTCCTCGATCGCGGCGAACCGCGATTCGGAGACGGGGTGGAGGGTCAGGGAGATCCCTGGCCCCGACAGGGCGAGATGATCGCCGGCGCGCGCGATCTCGACGACGGATCCCGGCAGGCCGTCGATCCCGTATTTCCCGGCGAGCCGGTCGAGATCGGTTTCGGCGAGGCGGACGGTCCGCACCTCCGCGGGGGCGTCCGACGGCCAGCCGTAGACGCGGGCGACGGCGCGCACGATCTCGACCGCGAGGGTCATGCCCGCCGCGCCGTTCGTCATGACGACCGCGCCCTGTCCCGTCGCCGGGTAGAGGACGAAAAGCGCGCGGTATCCACGGTTCACGCCCGAATGCGAGACGCGCAGCCCGCGCCCCTCGCCCTCGATCGCGAGGCCGAGCCCGTACGGTTCGGCGCGGTCGCCGATTTCCTGGCGGCGCAGCATGTCCCCGGCGAGCTCCCGGTCGAGCACGAGTCTCGATTTGCCCCGTGCGGCGCGTCCGATCTCGATCGCGAAGGCGGCGACGTCGGCGGCGGTCGTCCAGAGGCCCGCGGCCGCCGCTTCCGGATAGACGTGCCAGCGGCCGGGGATCGGCCGTCCCTCCTCGTCGTGTCCGGAGGCCGCCGTCGCCGCGATCCCGGGATCGGGGGGTTGCCGGAACGAGGAGTTGCGCATGCCCGTCTCGTCGAGGATGAGCGCTTTGGCCACCTCGTAGAAGGGGGTCCGGGTGACGTCCTCGATCAGGAGCTGGACGATGACGTAGCCGCCGCCCGAATAGGAGATCTCCGTCCCCGGCGCGCGGGCGAGTTTGACGGGCGGCGTGTTCGCCGGCGAGTCGCCGTCGAGCACCTGGATGAGCGAGGGGAGGGGGGCGCCCGCAGCGTAGCCGGGGAATCCCCCGACGGTCGTTCCCGCCGTGTGGCCGAGCAGGCGCCGGAGCGTGACTTCGTCGGCGGCAAACCCGTCGCCGGGCGGGATCCTCCACGACCGCAGGTAGCGGTCGACGGGGCTGTCGAGGTCGAGGCGGCCGGATCTCACGAGGGCGAGCGCGGTGGCCGCCGCGACCGGCTTGGAGATCGACGCGGCCTGGAAGGGGGTGTCGGCCGTGACGCCGGCCGGCGAACCGGCCTCGCGGAGGCCGAAGCCGGCGGACCAGTCGATCCGCCAGTTCTCGATGACGGCGATCTGCGCGCCGGGCACGTGAAGCGCGGCCATCCGGTCCTCGAGGGACGCGAAGGAAGCGGGATCGCCGGCGACGTACCGGGGAAAGACGGACAGGCCCCCTCGCACGGCCTCGATCCGGGTGTCGGGGGTCCCCGTGTCTCCGCAGTCCAGCACACTCGCCGGAACGGCGATGATTATCACGAGAGCGACGATCGATGCGATCCGCATGGGCGACCTCCCCGTCTGTTCACCTGCACTCCCCGATGCCGCCGGCGCAGCGCGCCGGGACCGCTCGATTGGGAATACGACGAGGGCGGCAGGAAGTTGCGGAGGGGGAGGGAGATGCGGGAGGCGATTTTTCGGTGGCACGCTTTCCACGATGATGTTACCCTTCGGGCGGGCGAATGAGCGCCCGACGCGCCGGGGAGGACGCGGTGCTCCACAGAACACTCTTCGAACCGAAGACGATGGCGGTCGTCGGCGTATCGCTCTCGAACGAGCGCCACCCGGCGAACGTCGTCTACAACAAGAACTATTTCCGCTACCCGGTCACCGTCTTCGCGGTGAACCCGAAGGGCGGCATCTATCACAAGCAGCGCATCTTCACATCCGTCTCCGAGATCCCGGGCGAGATCGATCTCGCCGTCGTCGCCGTTCGCGCCGAACACGTGCCGGCGGTCGTCGACGAGTGCATCGAGAGCGGCGTGAAGGCCGCGGCCGTCATCTCGGGAGGATTCGCCGAGAGCGGCAACCGCGCGCTGCAGGAGCGCCTCGTCGCGAAGGCGCGGGACGCGTCGTTCCCGCTGATCGGGCCGAACTGCCTCGGGATCTATTCCTGGGGCGACGTCGACACCTTCTTCCTGCCCCTCGAGCGGATGGTGACGCCGGATGCGGGGAAGGTGGCCATCGTGAGCCAGAGCGGCGGGATCCTCGTCGACCAGATGGTCAAGTTCAAGCGGCAGGGAGTGGGGCTCTCACGCGCGATCAGCATCGGCAACAAGGCGCTGGTGCGCGAGCGCGACCTCCTCGAGTTCTTCGCCGCCGACGATCGCACCGGCGTGATCGCCTTCTATATAGAGGGATTCGGCGAAGGGGAGGGGCGCGAATTCGTGCAGGCCGCCGCCGAATGCCCGAAGCCGGTGATCGTGATGAAGGCGGGCAAGAGCGCGAGCGGCACGCGGGCCGTCTCGAGCCACACCGCCTCGATCGCCGGCGATTACCGGGTCTTCTCCTCGGTGCTCCGCCAGCACGGGATCGTGGAGGCGATCGACGAGTACGAGATGGTCTCCTTCTGCGAATCGCTCAGCGCCTACCATCGTTCCGTCGGCCCGCGCGTGGCGATCGTCACGGCGAGCGGCGGACACGGCGCCGTGGCGGTCGACACCTGCGAGGCGCGCGGGCTCGTTGTCCCGGCCCTCGACGAGGCGGCGCAGGGGGCGATCCGGGAAAAGCTTTCCCCGAGCGTCCAGCAGATCGCGTCGATGGGCAATCCGATCGATCTCACCGGCTCGGCCACCGACGACGATTTCGTCGCGGCGGCGGCGGAGCTCAGCGAACGAAACGACATCGACTGCATCATCATGCTCCTCCTTCCCTACATACCGCTCGTGACGAGTGACGTGGGCGCGCGCGTCAGCCAGCTCGTCCGCGGCGAGGGCACGCCGATCGTCGCGTACGTTCCGCACGTCGAGAAGTACCAGATGATCATCGAGGGCTTCCAGCTCAACAACGTCCCCGTATCGACGTCGATCGAGGGGGCCGTGCTCATGGTCGAGGCGATGAGGAGGTGCCGGCAGTGCTGACCACCGAGATGGAAAAGATTCTCGTCGCCGCGAGAAAGACCGGCTGGGTGCTGGAGCCGGAGGCCAAGCGTCTCGTCGCGATGATCGGCATCGACGTGCCGCGCCACCGCTGGGCGCGGGCGGAGGAGGAGGCCGTCGCCGCGGCGCGGGTCATCGGCTGGCCGGTCGTGGCGAAGCTCGTCTCGCCCGCGGCGATGCACAAGTCCGATGTCGGTGGTGTCGTCGTCGGCATTCCCGACGAGGCGGCGCTCGCCGCCGCGTGGGCCCGGTTCTCCGCCTTCGAGCGTTTCGAGGGGATGCTCGTCGAGGAGATGGTGGCGGGGGACGTCGAGCTGATCGTCGGCGCGAAGAACGACGCCCAGTTCGGGCCCGTCGTGCTCCTCGGGATGGGGGGCGTGGCCGTCGAGATCTACCGGGACACGAGCATCCGGATGGCGCCGCTCCGGGAGAAGGACGTCAGCTCGATGGTCGAGGGCCTGGTGGCCCGGCGACTGATCGAGGGGTACCGCGGCTCGCCGCCCGTCGACATGAAGGCGCTGACCAGGACGATGCTCCTCTTCTCCGAGTTCGCGATGGAACTGGCGCCCTGGATCGACTCGATCGACCTCAATCCCGTCATGTGCGCGGCGGACCGGTGCGTCGTCGCCGACGCGCGGATCGTCCTCGGAGGATTGCAGGGCGGGAAGGAGCGGCCGTGACCGGGCGGACGATCGTCGTGCGGTCGGTTTCCCGCGAACTCGCCTGGGGCGGGATGTTCGGCGCCGCGGCCCTGCTTCTGCCGATGGTCTTCCACGTGCTCCACCTCGGCTCCGTCTTCATGCCGATGTATCTTCCGCTCGTCGCCCTCGCCTTCTTCGCGCGGCCGTCGACAGCCGCCGCGACGGCCTTCGTCGTGCCGCTCCTCTCCGGCGCGCTCACCGGGATGCCGCCCTTCTATCCGCCGGTGGCCCCCGCGATGTCGATCGAGCTCGCCGCCATGGCGGCGGCCATCTCCTGGCTGCGCCTGCGCCTGCCCGGCGCCGGCGAGTACGCGCTGCTCGTCCCCGTCCTCCTCGCCGGGCGGATCCTCAACGTCGGGCTCGTCTACCTGGCCGCCTCCGTGGTGAGTCTCCCAGAGCGTTTCATGGCGGGGCTTTCCCTGGCGAGCGGCTGGCCCGGACTGCTTCTCATCGTCCTCGTCGTGCCGCCGCTCGTGCGGGCGTCGGGACGGCACTGCCGGCGGGAAACGGGGGAAGAGGGCACGGGATGACGATCGATCCGCGGCGGGCATACTTCGACGGGATCGCCGATCGATGGGACGGGTGGGACGATCTCGATTCCCCCGGCTTCACGCTGCGGGAAGGGCTCCGCGGCTTCGGGGTCGAGGCGGGGGAGCGGGCCGTCGATCTCGGATGCGGCACGGGGAATCTCACCGCCGCCATCCTCGCCCTCCTCGGAGACGCCGGGCGCGTCGTCGCGGTGGATTTCTCTCCGCGGATGATCGCCCTCGCCGCGGAGAAGGTGCGGGACGGGCGGGCGTCTTTCCTCGTCGCCGACGCCGCGGGGCTGCCGCTCGCCGGCGGGTCCGTCGACCGGATCGTCTGCTATTCCACCTGGCCGCATTTCACCGATCACCTCGCGGCGGCGCGGGAGCTCGCCCGCGTCCTCCGGCCGGGAGGGATGCTGCATGTCTGGCACACCTCCTCGCGCGAGACGATCAACGGGATCCACGTCGAGGCGGGCGGCCCGGTGGGCGCCGACCTGCTGCCCCCCGCGAACGAGCTGGCCGCGGTCGTCGAGAGGGCGGGGTTCACCGTGACGGAGGCGATCGACGCCGAGCGGTACCTCGTCTCGGCGCGTCGAACGGAGCGGTCGTGACGCCCGTCCACCTCGTCGACGTTCCGGGGAGCGGCCGGGGATTGCTCCGCGGACTCGCGCCGCGGGTGAGGCTCGTCGCCGGCGCCGCCGTCTTCGCCGCGTGCATCGTCTCGTCTCCCCATGAGCCGGCGGGGCTCGCCGCGATCTGCCTCTCGGCCGGGGGCTGGCTGCTTTTCGCGCGTCCCCCGGCGCGGATCGCCGGCCGGTTCCTCTTGCTCGCCCTCGCGATGTTCGGGCCCCTCTTCCTGCTCGGTCCGTGGACGTTCGAGCCGGCGGGGGGACGGTTCACGGACCGGTTGACGGTCGAGGCGCTCCGCGCGCCCTGGGGCATCCTCGCGCGCGGGACGGCGAGCATGCTCGTCGCGGCGGCGACCCTCGCCTCTCTCGGACCAGCCGAACTGCACGACGGTCTCCTGGGGCTCCCCATTCCGCGCTTCGTGGCCGCCCTCCTCGTCCAGATCGTCCACCAGGCGGGGCTTCTCGGCGCGGAGTCGGGCCGCATCGTGCGGGCGATGGGCGTCCGCGGCGGCCGTTCCGACAGGCGTGCCGCCTTCGCCGTCGCAAGGGCCTTTCCCGCGGTGTGGCTGCCGCGGATCGCCGACAAGACGGAACGGGTCGCCGCGGCGATGGACGTCCGCGGCTACGCGGTGGCGACGGTCTCCGGCGCCGCCCCTGCCGGGGCGTGGGACGCGGTCGCCATCCTGGGCTCGCTGCTCTGGCTCGGCCTGGCCGTCGCGGTGCGGGCGGGGGTGATCAAATGAGCTGCCGGTCGCCGATCGTGATCTTCGAGCGGGTCGCCGTCTCCTACGGGCGCGGCCGTCTTCCCGCGCTGGCGGGGATCGATCTCGTCGTCGAGCACGGCGAGCGGGTCGCGCTCCTCGGCCTGAACGGCTCGGGAAAGACGACGCTCCTGTACGCCGCGGCCGGGCTCGTTCCCTTCACCGGGCGCATCGAGATCGACGGCCGCGCGCTCGACGAGGAGAGCGTCGAGGAGGCGAGGCGGAAGATCGGCTTCCTCTTCGCGGTGCCCGAGGACCAGATCCTCTTCCCCCGCGTGATCGACGACGTCGCCTTCTCGTTGCGCAGCCGGGGCGCCTCTCCCGCCGAGGCGCGGGAACGCGGCAGGGCGGCGCTCGCCGCGATGGGGGCGCCGGGGATCGAGGATCGTCCCCCGGGGGAGCTCTCCCACGGGCAGCGGCTCCGCGTGGCGCTCGCCGGCGCGCTCGTCGCCGAGCCGGCGATCCTCCTGCTCGACGAGCCCTCGGCCGGGCTCGATCCGCCCGGACGGCGCGAGCTGGCCGCCCACCTCGCCACCCTGCCGGCCGCGATGCTCGTCGCCACGCACGACATCGAATTCGCCCGGTCGGCCTGCGACCGTTTCGTTCTGCTCGAGGAGGGCCGGATCGCGGCGACCGGCGATTGCTTCGAGGAGGTCGTCGGCAGGTGGAACGGGCGCGCGCGATGACGAATGATTGACACGCCGGCACGATTACGCCACAGTACGACAGTCATCATCGACAGAGAACGTGACGGGCGCGCGTGCGGGCGGCGGGCGGGAGATTTCCGCCGGACGCGCGGATCGGAGGTGCGCCATCGATACGATCGACCGGCTCTGCGTCGACACGCTTCGTTTCCTCGCCGTCGACATGGTCGAGGAGGCGAAATCGGGCCACCCGGGGCTTCCGCTCGGTGCGGCGCCGATGCTCTTCGCCATCTGGGACCGGTTCCTGCGCTTCGATCCGGCGCACCCCGACTGGCCCGACCGCGACAGGTTCGTCCTCTCCGCCGGCCACGGTTCGGCGCTTCTCTACGCGGCGCTCCACCTCTACGGCTACGACCTTCCGATCGACGAACTGCGGCGGTTCCGCGCGTGGGGAAGCCGCACGCCCGGTCATCCCGAGTACGGCCGCACCCCCGGCGTCGACTGCACGACCGGCCCGCTCGGCCAGGGCTTCGCCATGGCCGTGGGGATGGCCGCCGCCGAGGCGCACCTCGCCGCCCGGCTCGGTCCGGCGGCCCGGGGCGTCGTCGACCACCGGACGTTCGCACTCGTCTCGGACGGAGACATGATGGAGGGGATCAGCAATGAGGCCGCCTCGCTGGCCGGCACGCTCGGGCTCGGCAAGCTCGTCGTCCTGTACGACGACAACGGCATCTCGATCGAGGGCCCCGTCTCGATCGCCTTCACCGAGGACGTCGAGGCGCGGTTCCGCGCGCTCGGCTGGGGAACGATGCTCGTGGATGACGGGGAGGACGTCGACGGGATCGCCGCCGCGATCGAGGCGGCGTGCGGCGACCCCGGCCGCCCGTCGCTCATACTCGTGAGCACGCACATCGGCTACGGGAGCCCGAAGCAGGATTCGGCCGCCGCGCATGGCGAGCCCCTCGGCAACGCGGCGGCGAGGGAAACGAAACGGAACCTCGGCTGGCCGCAGGAGCCAACCTTCCTCGTGCCGGAGGAGGCGCGCGCGCACGCCGCCGCGGCGGTTGCCCGGGGGCGGGCGGCGCGCGATGCGTGGCTCGAACGGGCGGCAATTCTGGAGGCGAAGGAAACGGAGGCGGCCAGCCTGTTTCGCCAGACCGTCGCCGGCGGTTTGCCCGTGGCCGGCAGCGGCGGGCCGCTCTTCGCCGCGGGCGACCGGATCGCGACGCGGAGCGCCTCGGAAACGGTCCTCAACCGCCTGGCCGCCGGGATTCCCGGCCTCGTCGGCGGCTCCGCCGACCTCGCGCCCTCGACCAGAACGGTCATCGAGGGCGGCGGCGACATGGCGCGGGGGGAGGCGGGAGGACGGAACATCCACTTCGGCGTCCGCGAACACGCGATGGGCGCCTTCGTCAACGGGATGGCCCTGCACGGCGGCCTTCTCCCGTTCTGCGCGACCTTCCTCGTCTTCTCCGACTACATGCGCCCGGCGCTCAGGCTCGCCGCCATGATGGGGGTCCGCGCGATCTTCCTCTTCACGCACGACAGCATCGGGCTCGGCGAGGACGGACCGACGCACCAGCCGATCGAACAGGCGATGAGCCTCCGGCTGATTCCCGGGCTCGCCGTCTTCCGCCCGGCCGACGCCAACGAGACGGCGGCGGCCTGGCGGCTCGCGGTCGAGCGAGACGGCCCGTCGGCGATACTCCTGTCGCGGCAGAAACTCGCCGTGCTCGATCCCGACGTTTTCGACACGACGGCGGGACCGGCGCGCGGCGCGTACGTGCTCGCGGACGCGCCGGCGCCCGATATCGTCATCGCCGCGACCGGCTCCGAGGTCCATCTCGCTCTCGAGGCGCAAGACTCGCTCCGAGGCCGCGGAACAAACGCCCGCGTCGTCTCGGTCGTGTCGTGGGAGCTCTTCGCGGAGCAGGCGGCCGAATACCGCCGGACCGTTCTTTCGCCACCCCTGCCGCGGCTCACCGTCGAGGCGGGCGTCACGTCAGGATGGGTGGGTTGGGAGACCGGTAACGACGCGATCGGACTCGACCGCTTCGGTGCCTCGGCGCCGGGGGAGACGGTGATGCAACTCCTCGGATTCGAGACGGAACGGATCGTCGAGGCGGCCGAGACGCTCGTCGGGAAGCGGTGAGACGGCAACTCGCCCGGATCGAACGCATCGGGGGCCGGGGCGGCGGCGCGGATCCGCCGAACGGCCCGGGACACGAACACCGGAGGAATGATCGATGAAGATCGGCATGATCGGCCTCGGACGCATGGGCGGCAACATGGCGCGGCGCCTTCTCTCGCGGGGACACGCCGTGGTCGGCTACGCGCGGAACCCGCGCGCGCTGGCCGCGATCGAGGAGATCGGAGGCACGGGCGCGGCGAGCGCGGCGCAGCTCGTCGAGCAGCTCGATGCGCCCCGGCATGTCTGGCTCATGGTTCCGGCGGGCAAACCCGTCGACGACCTGCTCGAGGAACTCGTCGATCTGCTGGAGAAGGGGGACGTCGTCGTCGACGGCGGGAATTCCTTCTACAAGGATACGATGCGGCGCGCACACGATCTGCGGCGCCACGGCCTCCATCTCGTCGACGTCGGCACGAGCGGCGGCGTCAGGGGGCTGATCGAGGGATACAGCATGATGATCGGCGGCGATCGGGAAACCGTCGCGCGGCTTCGTCCGGTCATCGAGGCGCTCGCGCCCGCTCCGGCCCGCGGCTGGGGATACGTCGGTCCGCACGGCGCGGGGCACTTCGTGAAGATGGTGCACAACGGCATCGAGTACGGGCTCATGCAGGCCTATGCCGAGGGGTTCGACCTGTTGCGGCACCGCGCCAACTTCGATCTCGACCTCGCGGAGATCGCCCGGATCTGGCGGCACGGCAGCGTCATCCGCTCGTGGCTCCTCGATCTCATCGAGGAGGCCCTCGATGAGAACCCGCTCCTCGACGGGATCGCCCCCTGGGTGGCGGACTCCGGCGAGGGCCGCTGGACGGCCAGGGAGGCGATCGATCTCGGCGTGCCGGCGCCGGTCATCACGCTCGCCCTGCACGAGCGGTTCCGCTCGCGCGAGGAGAATTCCTTCGCCGACCGGCTCCTCGCCGCGATGCGCGGCCGGTTCGGCGGTCACGCGATCAAGACGGAGAGAGATCGATGAGCGATACGCGGATCGATCGGCATCTCTTCGTCGTTCTCGGGGGAACGGGGGATCTCGCCACGCGGAAGCTGATGCCGGCGATCCACCATCTCGACGCGAAGGGTCTGCTTCACGGACGATGCGTCATTCTCGCCGCCGGCCGCCGGGCGATCGACGAGGGCCGTTTCAGGAAGAAGGTCCGCCTCGATCTCGCCGTTGCGGGGCTTCCCGACGACAACGCGGCGGATGCGTGGTGCGACGACTGTCTCTTCTACCAGCCGCTCCTCGACGGCCTCCCGGACGATTTTCTCGCTCTCGCCAGGCGCATCGAGACGATCGAGAAGGAACGCGAACTGCCGGGAAACCGCGTCTTCTATCTCGCGCTTCCCCCGGACGCCGTTCGCGACGTCGTCGGGAAACTCGGTGCCGCCGGTCTCGCGCGCGGTCCGGGCTGGACGCGCCTCGTCGTCGAGAAGCCCTTCGGACGCGATCTCGCGTCCGCCGGCACGCTCAACGAGACGATCGGGAGGCACTTCGACGAGTCGCAGGTCTACCGCATCGATCACTACCTCGGCAAGGACACCGTGCAGAACCTGCTCGTCTTCCGCTTCGCGAACGCGATCTTCGAATCCCTCTGGAACCGCGACCGCGTGGCATGCGTGGAGATCACCGTCGCCGAGTCCCTCGGCGTGGAGCGACGCGGCGCGTACTACGAGACGGCCGGCGCGGTGCGCGACATGGCGCAGAGCCATCTCATGCAGCTCGTCGCCCTCGTGGCGATGGACGTGCCGGCGCGGTTCGACGCAAAAGACGTCCGGCGCGAGAAGATCAAGGCGCTCCGCTCCATCATGCCTCCGTCGCCGGAACACGTCGTTCTCGGACAGTACGCCGCGGGTTCGATCGACGGCCTCGCCCTTCCCGCGTACCGGGAGGAGCCGGGGATCGATCCCGGTTCGACCGTCGAGACCTATGCCGCCATGCGACTCGCCGTCGACACCTGGCGGTGGCAGGGCGTGCCCTTCCTCGTGCGGACGGGCAAGCGGATGCCGCGGAAGCTCTCGCAGATCGCCATCGTCTTCAGGCGCGCCCCCGTCTGTCTCTTCCTGCCCTTCGACGGGTGCCGCCCGCACCCGAACGTCCTCTTCATCACGCTCCAGCCGAACGAGTCCTTCACCGTCTCCTTCGACGTGAAACGGCCCGGCGAACCGTTCAGGCTCGATCCGCGGCATCTCGGCTTCGATTACCGCGAGGCCTTCGGAGCGTTTCCCGACGCCTACGAGACGCTGCTCGTGGACATCGTCACGGGCGATCAGACCCTCTTCATACACGCCGAGGAGGCGGAGGCCTCGTGGCGGATCTGCGACGGGATCCTCGCGGCCGGCGAGGCGCCTCTTTCCTACGAGGCCGGGTCGTGGGGGCCGGCCGCGGCCGACGCGCTCGCCGCGCGGGAGGGGGCGGGGTGGATCGTCCGGTGAACGGGGACGTCCGAACACGCCGCGATCCCGCGTCGCTCGGCGGCGCGGCGGCGGACGCGTTCGCCGAAGAGATCCTGCGCGACGCCGCGGAGCGGACGCGGATCGCGGTCGCCCTCTCCGGCGGCCAGACGCCGCGGTTCTTTCTTCGTCTTCTCGCCGACCGGTACGCGCACCGCCTGCCATGGGACCGGATTCATCTCTTCTGGAGCGACGAACGGTACGTCCCCGCCGACGACGCCGAGAGCAATTACGCGGCGGCCCGCGTGGAGCTGATCGATCGCGTGCCCCTGCCTGCGGCGAACGTCCACCCGGTGCCCGTCGGGAAGCCGACCGCAGCGGAGGCGGCCGCGGCCTACGAAAAGGAACTGCGCCGCTTCTTTTCCGCGGGGGCGGACACGATCCTCCCCGTCTTCGACCTCGTGCTTCTCGGCATCGGCAAGGACGGCCACACCGCCTCGCTCTTTCCCGGCGGGGAAGCGGTCGCCGAGAACGTCCGATGGGCCGTCGCCGCCAGCGCCCCCGCCGGGGAGCTTCCGGCGCGACGGATCACGCTCACCCTGCCCGTGATCAACAATGCGCGCCGCGTGTGGTTTCTCGTCGCGGGAGCGGACAAACGACGCGCCCTGCGGCGGGCGCTCGACGGCGACGCGAGTTGCCCGGCGGCCCTCGTCCGCCCACGCGCCGGGGCCCGGTGGTTCGTCGACCGCGCGGCGGCCGGAGACAAATAGGGAAAACACCCCGGGGCGAAAGGATTGCAACCGCGCCATATTTCCTGTACATTCCAGTCAGGTATCGATATTCACGACGTCGGGCCGGGAAAGCCACCGGCGGCCGCCGGACGGACGACCGGCCTCATCATCGCGAGGAGTCCGAGATGAAACGCCTGATAGTCCTTGCCATGGCCCTCGTCCTCGTCGCCGCCGTCACGGTGGCCGCCGAGGAGGAGAGCACCTACCGGATCTATCTCAAGAACCGCAACACCGACACCTTCCTCAAGGCCTTCGAGGATTACGAGGCCCAGCGGGCCGACACGGTCGATTACAACGCCACCGTCATCCTCGCCTACCTGCACCTGCTCGAGATGGAGCGCAACCTCGACATGCTCACCGCGAACCTCGACTCCCTGCCGAACAAGGGCAAGTTCAGCTGCGCGAACATCCTCCTCGAGCTGGGCCGCTACGACGAGGCGATAGAGATCTACAAGATCCTCAACGAGAAGACCCCGAAGTGGTCCTGCCCGTGGCGGCACCTCGGCGAGGCCTACTGGAGGCTCGGGCAGCTCGACGATGCCGTCATGGCGCTCGAGAAGGCCATCGAGACGCGGGAGACCCACTACGACGCCTACGTGATGCTCGCCGACGTCCTCCGCGACAGGGGGGACTTCGCGCGCGCACTCGAGACGCTGGAGAAGGGATTCACCTACTACGGCAAGGACATCGAGGACCCCGACGAAGAGGTCGACAACCTCGACGTCCATTTCCTCTATCTCGATCTCCTCGAGAAGAACGGCATGACCGAGCGCGCCGCGAAGGAGCGCGCCTTGATCGAGAAGATGGCCCCCGGCGACGAGCGGCTCTAGCCCTCGACATCGCCGTGAACGGAACGATCGGACGGGCGGTCGCAGCGGCGGCCGCCCGTTACGGAAGGCGGAGACGATGACGGACGAGCAGGCGGGATTCGACGACATCCTCGACGAGGCGCGCAGGCTCCTCGCGGGAAAGGAGAGCGTGGAGGAACGCCTCGTCGCGCTCTGCCGCCTGCTCCGCCGCCGCGTGGACCACTACCACTGGGTGGGCTTCTACGTGGCCGATCCCCCGCGGCGCGAGCTGCGCCTCGGGCCCTACGTCGGCGATCCCACCGAGCACGTCACGATCCCCTACGGCCGCGGCGTCTGCGGCCAGGTGGCCGAGAGCGGAACGCCGATGATCGTGCAGGACGTCCAGGGGGAAGACAACTACCTCTGCTGCAGCCCGTCGGTCCGCTCGGAGATCGTCGTGCCGATCTTCCTGGGCGGCGCCCTTCTCGCCGAGATCGACATCGATTCCCACGACGAGTCCCCCTTCACCGACGGCGACCTTCGCTTTCTCGGCCTGGTCGGTGCGCTCGCCGCGCCGCTCCTCGGCCGCGCGGACTGACCGCCCCGCGGCCGGGCCGGCGAACGCGGCGTCCCGCCGGGCGGATCCCCGCCGAAAAGCCTGTCCCCCGGAAGCCGGGCCGTGCGATAATGGACGTCGCCCCAGGGGAAAGCGCGCCGCGACCGAAGGAGACGCTGGACGATGCGGATCGGCTATCCATGTATCAACAGGGGGATCGGCTGCACATCGGGGGGGACCTTCCGGCTGGCGAACTACAGCGGGGAGCGTCTCGTCGAAACGGTCGATCGCAACCTCGACTGCCTCGAGCACATCCTCCGGTGGAACCGCGAACGCGGACTCTTCTTCTTCCGGATCTCCTCGGACATCGTGCCCTTCGCGTCCCACCCCGTCTGCACCGTCGACTGGGCCTGGTTCTTCCGCGAACGGCTGCGGCGGATCGGCCGGTACGCCAGGCGCCACGGGATGAGGCTCTCGATGCATCCCGACCAGTTCGTCGTCATCAACTCGCCAGACGACGGGATCGTCGAGCGGAGCGTCCGGGAACTCGAATACCACGTCCTCCTGCTCGACGCGATGGAGCTCGGCCCCGCGGCCAAGATCCAGATCCACGTCGGCGGGGTCTACGGCGACCGGGAGCGAGCGATCGAACGGTTCGTCGCCCGCTGCTCGGCGCTGCCCGCGGCGATCCTTCGGCGGCTCGTCGTGGAGAACGACGACCGGCTGTACAACCTGCGCGACGTGATCGAGATCAACCGCCTCACCGGCCGGCCCGTCGTGCTCGACGTCCTGCACCACCGCTGTCTCAACAACGGGGAGAGTTTCCGGTCCGCGCTCCTCGACGTGCGCCGGACGTGGCGGAGGCGCGACGGGGCGCCGATCGTCGATTACTCGTCGCAGCAACCGGGCGCCCGTCCCGGCCGCCACGCGGAGTCCGTCGATCCGCGAGACTTCCGGCGCTTCCTCCTGGCCACCGAGGGGATCGAAATCGACGTGATGCTCGAGATCAAGGACAAGGAGGCGAGCGCCCTCCTGGCCCTCGCCGCGGCGCGTCGCGCCGGGCGGCTCGGCTGACCGCGCATATCCCGGTTGCATTCGCCGGCGGGTATTCAATACAATCGTCCGCTGTCGGGGCCGGCCGGTCCCGCGGCGGCGCGCATCATCGACAGGGAGGTGGCTCGTGACACGGATCGTGGCCCTGGGTATCTGCCTCGCGATTCTTTTCTCCGCCGGCTGCGGGGGAAACAACGCCGACGGTACCGTGGAGATCGTCGTCTGGGAGCAGAAGGATCCCGAGGAGCAGCTTCTGATGCGCCGCCAGCTCGACCGGTACATGGCCGACCACCCCGGCGTGACGGTCTCGACCGTCCACTTCGAGACCGACCAGCTGCACAGCCAGTTCCAGACCGCCGCGCTCGCCGGCGGCGGTCCCGATCTCGTCTACGGGCCGTCGGACAAGATCGGCCCCTACTCGGTGATGGGTCTCATCCGGCCGCTCGACAACGAGTTCGCCCCCGGCTTCCTCGACCACTTCGAGACGGGAAGCGTTCCCGTGCTGGGGGGATCCCGCTGGGCCGTCCCCGATCAGATCGGGAACCATCTCATGCTCATCTACAACCGGGCCTTCGTCTCCCGCGAGCCGGCCGACAGCGACGAACTGATCGCGATGTGCCGAACGTTGACGGTGGACGAGGACGGCAACGGCATCCCCGAGCACTACGGGCTCGTCTTCAACTCCGTCGAGCCCTTCTGGCTCGTTCCCTTTCTCGGCGGGTATGGCGGCAGTCTGATGGACGAGGAGAACCGCCCGACACTCGACACGCCGGCGATGCGGCAGGCCCTCGAATTCCTCGCCGACCTCAGGAACCGGTACGGCGTGATCCCGAAGGAGAGCAGCTACGAGCTCAGCGACACGATGTTCAAGAAGGGGCAGGCCGCCTTCGTCATCAACGGGCCCTGGTCGCTGAAGGCCTACCTCAAGGCGGGGATGGAGATCGGCGTCATGGCCCTTCCGCCGATCACCGCCACGGGGCTCTATCCCGCGCCGATGGTCTCGAGCAAGGGCTACTCGATCAGCGTCAACGTCGCCGACGAGAAACTGCCGGCCGTCGAGGATCTCCTCGTGTTCCTCACCTCGGAAGAGGTGCAGCGCGAGATCGTCGGCGAGCTGCTCATCCTGCCGAGCCGAACGGCGCTGTTCGAGGACGAGGCGCTCACGGCCGATCCCCTCCTGAAGGGATCGCTCGCCCAGGCGCTCCATGGACGCCCGATGCCGGTCGTTCCCGAGATGCGGGCCGTCTGGGACGCCGTCCGCCCCTTCTACCAGAGCGTCCTCGGCGGACAGATGAAGGCGGACGAGGCGGCGAGGGCGATGCAGGAGCGCGCGGAGAAAAAGATCGCCGAGATGAAGAGATGAACGTTTCGATTCCGGAGGAACGCAGATGGGCCGCGTGAAACGGCCGGTACGGTTCGATCTCCGGCCGGGGGAAATCCTCGCCGGCAAGTTCGAGGTCGTCCGTTTTCTCGGGAGGGGCTGGGAGGGCGAGGTCTACCGCGTGCGCGAGCGGGGCACGGGGATCGAGCGCGCGGCGAAGCTCTTCTATCCCCAGCGCGACCGGCGGGGCCGCGCCGCGGCCTTCCACGCCCGGAAGCTCCACAAGCTGCGCCACTGCCCGCTGCTCATCCAGTACCATGCGCGCGAGACGATCGACTGGCGAAACGAGGAGGTGACGATGCTCGTCTCGGACCTGGTCGAGGGGATGCTGCTCAGCGGTTTCCTCGCGACGCGGCCCGGCAGGCGGCTCGGGGTCTTCGAGGGGCTGCACCTCCTGCACACGCTCGCGGCGGGCGTCGAGATCATCCACGACGCGCGCGAGTACCACGGCGATCTCCACGACGACAACGTCATGGTGCGGCGGGTCGGCCTCGGTTTCCACGTGAAGCTCGTCGACATGTACGACTGGGGCGTGCCCTCCGCGGAGAACATCCGGGAGGACGTCGTCGATCTCGTGCGGATCTTCTACGACTGCCTCGGGGGCGCCCCGCGCTACGCCCGCCAGCCGCGGATCGTCAAGGAGATCTGCCGCGGGCTGAAGCGCTCGCTGATCGTCAGGCGCTTCCGCACGGCGGGGGCGTTGCGGCGCCATATCGAACAGATAGAGTGGGACTGATCTCCCGACGGGGGGAAGGGACGTCCGCATGGAAGAGGAAAAGAACGAAAAAGGACGCCGGAAGGCTCCGCCCGACGACCGGGCCGCCGAGGTCGCGGTCGATGGCGCCGATGCCGTTCCGGAGACGATCGAGCTGATCGACGGGGCGACCGGCGAGGTGGAGAAGTTCGCCGAGGAGATCGACGATCTCCGCGCCGTGGCGGCCGACGCCGGTTTGAGCATCGAACGCCGCCTCGAGGCCTACGAGGACATCATCGATTCCGAGGTGGGCGACACGGCGCTCGTCAGGGGGCGGAACCTCGAGAGGGAATTCGGGCTGCGGCAGCTCTATTTGAAGTTCGAGGGGGGGAACCCGAGCGGCACGCAGAAGGACCGCATCGCGTTCGCGCAGGCTGCCGACGCCCTTCGCCGCGGGTTCGAGGCGATCACCGTGGCCACCTGCGGCAACTACGGCGTGGCGATCGCACTGGCCGCCTCGATCGCCGGCCTCCGCTGCATCATCTTCCTTCCCGAGACCTACCACACGAAGCGGATCGTCGAGATGACCGAGCTCGGGGCCGAGATCCGCCGCGTCGCCGGGGACTACGAGATGTCGGTGGAGGTCTCCAAGCGCTTCGCCGCCGACACGGAGGTCTACGACGCGAATCCCGGCGGCGAGAACACGGCGACCCAGCTCACCGCCTACGGCCAGATCGCCTACGAGCTCTACGACGATCTCCGGGACGCGCCGGCCGCGGTGGCCGTCCCCGTCTCGAACGGCACGACGATCGCCGGCATCTACCGGGGATTCCTCAGCCTCTTCCGGCGGGGCAAGACCTCCCGGATGCCGCGCATGGTCGCCGGCTCGTCGGCGCGGAAGAACCCGATCGTCCAGGCCCTCCTGAAGAACCTGCCCTCCTGCGTGGATCTCTCGCCCGAGGCGATACACGAGACGGTGGTCAACGAGCCGCTGATCAACTGGCGGTCGATCGACGGCGATCTCGCGCTCGAGTCGGTCCGCGCGACGAACGGCTGGGGCGGGGACGCCTCGGACCGGGAGCTCTCGCAGGTGTCGAGGCTGCTGCGCGGGCGCGAGGGGCTCGACACGCTCCCCGCCTCGACGGCGGGGATCATCGCCCTCGTCGAGCGCCACAGGAGCGCGGCGTTGCCTCACGACCGGTACGTGGCCGTTCTCACGGGGAGGAAATCATGAAGGCCGCGCTCGACGGCAACGCGATCGTCTATTGCGAGAAAGCGTTCAACACGACGAACGGCAAGACGGCGCACGGGCTCGTCAGGTTCACGAAACGCTACCGCGTCCTCTCCGTCGTCGATTCCCGTTACGCGGGAAAGGACGCGGGGGAGACGCTCGACGGCCGGCGGTCGGGGATCCCCGTGCTGGGCTCGATCGGGGAGGCGATCGCGGCGGCGGCCGCAACGCCGGCGACGCATCTCGTCGTCGGGCTCGCGCCGGACGGGGGGCGGCTCGACGCGGCCGCCCGCGCGGACCTGCTCCGTGGCATCGGACTCGGCCTGAACGTGGACTGCGGGCTCCACGACTTCCTCTCGGACGATCCCGAGATCGCCGCGGCGGCCGCCGCGGCGGGCGTCCGGCTGCGGGACGTCCGCAAGGTGCCGCGCGAGGGGCTGCATTTCTTCACGGGGAAGATCGAGGAGGTCGCGGCCGTCCGGGTCGCTTTGCTGGGCACCGATTCGGCCGTCGGGAAACGGACGACCGCGTGGATCCTCCTCGACGCGCTCGAGAAGCGCGGCTACCGGACGGAGATGGTCGGCACCGGCCAGACCGCGTGGATGCAGGGGGCGGCGCACTGCATCATCCTCGACTCGCTCGTCAACGATTTCGTCTCGGGGGAGATCGAGCACGCCGTGTGGTCGGCGTGGAAGGATACGGACGCGCGCGTCGTCCTCATCGAGGGGCAGGGGAGCCTCATGAATCCCGCCTACCCCGGCGGGTTCGAGATACTCGCGGCGGGGCGCCCCCATGCCGTCATTCTCCAGCACGCCCCGGCGCGGCGCGATTACGACGGCTTCCCGGGCTACCCGATCCAGCCGATCGAGCACCAGATCCGCGCGATCGAGGTCGTCTCGGGGCGGCGGGTCGTCGCCGTCTCCGTCAACCACGAGGGGCTCGACGCCGCCGGGGTCGACGCCGCCTGCGCCGATATCACCCGCGAAACGGGGCTGCCCGCGGTCGACCCGCTGCTGCACGGGGCCGACGAGCTGGCGGCGGCCGTCGCCCGGACGATCGAGCGCTGACCAGACACGCCCGCATCGGCGGAGCATTCGATCTCCGCCGGAGGAGGCCCAGATGACCGGCACGAAGCGCACCACCGCGGGGGGAACGAACCCGCCGGAACAGTTCGCCGTCCTCCGATCCTTCGACCGCCTCGAGGTCGGCCCCGTCAAGATCGAGAAGAAGCGGCTCGTCTGCCCCTACACGGTCGTCTCGGGGCGGCGGCGCGAATCGATCGATCTCGTCTACCGGTACGAGGAGGAGGTCTTCGAGCCGGAGAGCGCCGAGTCGGCGAACCTCGCGTCGATGGCGGCCGCCCAGGTCGCGCTCAACTACGGGCTCTTCTGCGACGAGATCGTCTTGCGCGGGGTCTTCGACGACGCCGATCGCTCCCTGCTGAGCTATGCCGCCGAGAACACGGCCCGCGAGATCTACGTGAAGAAGTTCCTCGAGCCGAATCCCTTCCTCACCGAGGCGGCGGCCGGGCTCGAGCCGGTCAAGCTCGACCGGTACTGCCGCGCAACGCTCCGCTTCGAGGCCGAAGAGGGCACGGAGCGGGGGGGAGGCGCCTGGCAGCTGCGGCCGACCGACCCGAACCGCTGCGTCGTGCTCTCGAGCGGCGGGAAGGACAGCCTCCTCTCCTGGGGGCTCCTCGACGAGATCGGCTGCGAGGTCCATCCCGTCTTCGTCAACGAATCCGGCAGGCACTGGTTCACCGCCCTCAACGCCTACCGCCATTTCCGGGACAACGTGCCGCACACGGCCCGCGTGTGGACGAACGCCGACCGGGTCTTCGCGTGGATGCTCCGGCGGCTCCCCTTCATCCGTCCCGATTTCCTGCGGCTCCGCACCGACGAGTACGCCGTCCGCCTCTGGACGGTGGCCGTCTTCCTCTTCGGCGTCCTCCCCGTCGCGATGCGCCGCGGCGCCGGCCGGATCGTGATCGGGGACGAATACGACACGACGCGCCGCACCTCCTACAAGGGCATCACGCACTACGACGGGCTCTACGACCAGAGCCGCTTCTTCGACAACGCCCTGTCGCGGTACTATCTGCGCAAGGGGTGGGGGATGAGCCAGTTCTCCATCCTCCGGCCCGTCTCCGAGTTCCTCATCGAGAAGACGCTCGTCGAGCGGTACCCGGACCTGCAGGAGCACCAGGTGTCCTGCCACGCGTCCCACATGGAGAAGGGCCGCGTGCGGCCGTGCGGGCGCTGCGAGAAATGCCGCCGCATCGTCGGGATGCTGACCGCGCTCGGCGTCGACCCGGCCCGGTGCGGGTACGACCCCGGGCGGATACGCGCCAGCCTCGACGATTTCATCCGGCTCGGCATCAACCAGGAATCGGCCGGCGAGCGGCACATCATCCACCTGCTCAGACAGCGGGGCGTCGTCGAGCCGGCGCCCGGACGCGACGAGGGATTTCCCGAGGTCATGCAGCTCAGGTTCGACGAGACCCACGCGAGCCTCGACGAGATCCCCACGGACATCCGCCGGCCCCTGCTCGACATCCTCCTCCGGCACGCCGAGGGCGCCCTGCGCCGCGAGGGACGCGCCTGGCGGCCGTACGACCCGCTCGCCGATCCGGCGATCGGGAATCCCTACGCCTTCGAGCCGGCCGTGAGGAACGCGTCGAAGGGCGCGCGCGCCGCGGACACGTGGCGCTGGGGAGAGCTCTCGTGGCCGCTCTTCGAGAAGCGGACGGGGGCGGTCGACATCGCCCTGCTCCCGGTCGGATCGATCGAGCAGCACGGGCCGCATCTCCCGCTCGACACCGACGCCTTCGACGCCGGCTACCTGGCGGACCGGATCGCCGAGGCCTGCAGCGACCCCAAGCCGTTCGTCCTGCCCTTGATCCCGTACGGCGTCTCCTACGAGCACGACGAGTTCCCCGGCACCTTGAGCATCGAGAACGAGACGATGTCGCGCATGGTCTACGAGATCGGCATGGGCGCGGCGCGAAACGGCATCCGGAAGCTCGTCATCGTCAACGGCCACGGCGGCAACAATCCCGCGCTCAACTACGCGGCGCAGATGATCACGAGGGACGCCGAGATCTTCGTGTGCGTCGACACGGGCGAGACGAGCGACGTGGACATCGACCTGATCACCGAGACGCCCAACGACATCCACGCGGGCGAGACCGAGACGAGCACGAGCCTCGCCGTGAGGCCCGAGCTCGTCGACATGTCGAAGGCGCCGCGTTCGGTGCCGCGCTTCTCGAGCAGGTATCTCAACTTCACCTCGAAACGCGGCGTCTCGTGGTACGTCTACACCAAGCGGATATCGAAGAGCGGCGTGATCGGCGATCCCACGAAGGCCAGCGCGGAGAAGGGCGAGCGCATCTGGCGGGTGACGATCGCGCATCTCGTCGCCCTCGTCGAGGACCTCAAGGGAATGACCCTCGAGGAGATCTACCAGAAACGATACTAGGGGCGTCCCCATGCGAATCAGGGCAGTTTTGTCGCAGCGGGTGGACATGGCGCTCTCGGTCCCCTACGAGATCGCCTACGAACGCGTCGAGACCGCCTCGAACGTCTTCCTCTCCCTCGAGACGGACGGGGGGATCGTCGGCTGGGGGTGCGCCGCGCCCGATCTCGAGGTGACGGGGGAGACGCCGGAGCACGTCCTCGACGCGATCGCCGGCTCGATCGAGCCCGCCCTCCGCGGCGCCGATCCGCTCCGCGCCGCGCGCCTTCTCGGGGCGCTCCGCGCGACGACCGGCGTCGGGCCGAGCGCCCTCGCCATGGTGGACATGGCGCTCTTCGACATCCTCGGCAAGACGGCGGGTCTTCCCGCCTATCTCATGCTCGGCGGCTACCGCGACCGCATCCGGACGACGGTGACGATCGGCATCCTGCCGGCCGGCGAGACGGCGGCGCGGGCGGCGGATCTCGTCGCGCAGGGCTTCCGCTGCCTCAAGATCAAGGGCGGCCACTCGGCCGACGAGGACATCGAGCGCGTGCAGCTCGTCCGCGAGCGGGTCGGGCCGCGCGTCGAGATACGGTTCGACGCGAACCAGGGCTACGATTACGAGGAATCCCTGCGGTTCGTCGAGGGGACGCGCGCGGCGAAGCTGGAGCTGATCGAGCAGCCGACGCCGCGGGGGCAGCCCGACCTGCTCGGCCGCGTCACCTCGGCGGCGCACGTCCCGATCATGGCCGACGAGAGCCTCATGGGGCTGCGGGACGCCTTCCGCCTCGCCCGCAGGGACCTCGTCGACATGGTCAACGTGAAGCTGATGAAGGTGGGGGGGATCGCGGAGGCGCTGCAGGTGAACGCGGTGGCGAAGGCGGCGGGCCTCGAGGTGATGGTGGGGTGCATGGACGAATCGGCGCTCGCGATCGCCGCCGGCCTGCATTTCGCGCTCGCCCGCCCGCAGGTCGCCTACGCCGACCTCGACGGGCACCTCGACCTCGTCGACGATCCCGCCGCGGGCGCGGTGATCCTCAGGCGGGGCATCCTCTATCCCACGGGGCGGCCGGGGCTCGGCTTCGATCCCGTATTCTGACGGATTCGACACGAACGGGAGAGATATGACACGATTCCACGACCCTCGGCGGACCGCCGCGACACTCGCGATCCTCCTCTTCTGCCTTTCCGCCTCGTCCTGCGGGGATGACGGCGCCGGTCTCTCCCCGGCGTTCCGGGCGCTGCGCTCGGTGGGCGCGGACTTCAGCTCGAACCTGCCGATCGTCGTGATCGACACCGGCGGCGCCGAGATACCGGACGAGCCGAAGATCGACGCGCGGATGACCGTCATCGACAACCCCCCGGGGGAGCGGAACCGTCTCCTTGACGCGCCGGTCCTCGAGACCGCGATCGGCATCGAGATCCGGGGCACCTCGTCGCAGGCCTATCCGAAGAAGCAATACGGCATCGAGACGCGCGACGAGACGGGGGAGGACGCGAACGTCTCCTTCCTCGGGTTCCCCGAGGAGAGCGACTGGGTGCTCTACGCGCCCTACGCCGACAAGAGCCTGATGCGGAACCACCTCGCCTACGGGTTCTCGCGGGCGATGGGCCGGTACGCCTCCAGGACCCGTTTCGTCGAGCTCCTCTTCCAGACGAGCGACACGACCTGGGCGTACAACGGGGTCTACGTGGGCATGGAGAAGATCAAGCGGGACGGCGACCGGGTCGATATCGAGAAGATCCGCGACGATCTCACCGGGGGGTACATCCTCAAGGTGGACTGGCCCGACCCGGACGAGTGGTTCTTCGTGGCGCCGAACGGCGTCGACATGATCGTCGAGTACCCGAAGGCCGACGACATCACGCCGGCGCAGCAGGCGTGGATCGTCTCGTTCGTCGAGGACCTCCACGCGAGCCTGCCGCCGCGCTCGCCGGGTGGCGGCCATGCCGCCTTCCTCGACCCGGCGAGCTTCGCCGACTTCCTGCTGCTGCGCGAGTTCTTCAAGGACGTGGACACGTACCGCGCGAGCACCTTCTTCCACAAGGACAAGGACGGCCCGCTCGTCGCCGGCCCGGTGTGGGATTTCAACGCCTCCTCGGGGAACGGCGGCTATCTCGATCTCGAGGATCCGGAGGGCTGGATGCTCGACCAGTGGCCCGACGCCGCCGCCTGGTGGCGCGACCTGCTCGTCGACGGGGATTTCCGCGCCGATCTCGTCGCGCGCTGGGAGGCGCTCCGCGGCGGCGTCCTCTCGCCGGCGTCGGTCGACGCGGCGATCGACGACGCGGCGGATCTCCTCGGGGAGGCCGCCGATCGCAACTTCAGCAGGTGGCCGATCCTCGGGGACTACGTCTGGCCGAACGTCGAGCCGCTGTACGAAACGTGGGAGGAGGAGGTGGCCGGGCTCCGCGGCTGGCTCCGGGAGCGGGGCGCGTGGATGGACAAGCACGTCGGCGACCTGGGGACCTGACGGCGCCTCCGGGCTTCCCGGCCTGCCGGTCAGTGCGGGGGCGGGGGGGGCCGGCGGTCGCGTTCGCCGGGCTCGCCCGGGAAGCCGGGCCCGCTTCCACGGTCGTGGCGGCGGCGCTCGATCTCCTCGAAGTTCCGGTCGAAGATCGTTGCCTGGGCCGGCGTGAGGAGATCGCGGATCAGGGCGCGGTGCCGGTCGACCAGTTCGCCGACCGTCTTCCTCGATCCATCGACGTACGCGCGAATCTCGGCGTCGGATTCGGCAGAGATCTCCTCGATCCGCGTCCGCTGCTCCTCCGACAGGACGATGTCCTTCAGCATGCGGTCGAAGAACCGGGTCCGCATCTCGCGGGGGCCGCCGCGGACGAACCGGTGGATGTTGTGCCGGATCACGAGGCCCGTCGCGAGGCTTCCCACGGCGGCGCCCGAGAGGAAGAGGACGATGACCCCGACCCAGACCTTCCATCGCTTCATGGCGCTCGCTCCTTCGCTTCCGCTCTAGATGACCAGTGGTTCGCCGAAGACCGTTCCCGTCGGGTCCTCGAGAAGGATCCGCGCGATCTCCCCGTAGGGAATGAGGCCGCCGCGGGCGGCGAGCACGAACAGGACGAGCGCCGCGAGGCATGCCGCCGCGGCGAACCGCCATGCGAGCCGTCCGAACGGCGCCGAGTTGTTCGGCGCGGCGAGCGGGCCGATGCGGCGGATATCGCGCATCACGCGCGCCGACCATGCGGCGGGCGGCTCGGGGACCGGCCGGCGGCGCGCCGCCGCGAAGAGGGCCGCCTCGAGCCGTCGCAGTCGTTCCTTCGTCTCGTTCATCCCGTGTCCTTTTCGCCATGGAGCATCCGCTCCAGTACGGTCCGGAGTTTCCGGCGCGCCCGGAATCCGCGCACCTTCACGTTCGCCTCGCTGATGCCGAGCAGGCCGGCCGCCTCGCGGACGGGCCGTTCCTCGATGTTCACGAGACGGAGGATCGTCTGGTCGACCGCCGACAGATTCTCCATCGCCCAGTCGAGGATCGCCGCCGCTTCCCGGGAGGCGAACACCGTCTCGCCGTCCGGGGCCGACTCGTCCGCCACCGCCCGTTCGATCCGATCGGCCTGTTCGGCGGAAAGCGCGTTCATCGTCGTCTCCCTGCTCCGGTACCGGCGCCGCCAGAAGTCCTTGCAGGTCCTGACGGCGATGCCGGCGAGCCAGTGCCTGAATCCGCCCGTTCCCTTCCACGCGGCGAGGGAGCGGTAGGCCCGGACGAAGACGTCATGGGCGATCTCCTCGACGCTCTCGGGCGGCACGTGCCCGGCGACGATGCCGAAGACGTAGCGCCGGTGACGCTCGAGGAGCGCGGAGAAGCGGTCGACGTCGCCGCCGAGCACGAGTTGGACGATCGTCTCGTCGTCCGGTCCGGGTATGCGTTCGCGAACCACGTGGGCCGATCCCGTCCGTTCAGGTTGCCGGTCCGGCGTTCGCCGCCGGGCGTGTCGCGCCGGTCGGCGCGCGGCGCATCGCGTGCGCGGCGCGGGGATGCGCGGTCGATCAGGAGGGACGGCCGCCGCCGCGGCCGCCGCCGCGACGGGATTCGCGTTCCTTCCGCTCCTCCTCGACGAACTTCCGGTACTCGGCCATCTGCTCTTCGGTGAGATGCCCGGCGAGCCTGGTCTCGGTCTCCGCCCGCAGCGCCTGCATCCGCTCCCTGAGGGCCTTCATCCCGTCACGGCCCTGCTCGCGCGCGGCCGTGAAGGCCTTCGCGCGCGCGTCGTTCTCCTCGCGGAGGATCGTGAAGACCGGCTCGCGCTGTTCGTCGGTGAGGGCGAGGCGTTCGGCGATCGTCTCGAGGCGCGCCTTGAAATCGCCCGTGCGGTCCTGGTGCGGCTTCTTCGTCTTCGTCTCGTCCTGCGCGGCCGACGCCGCGGGGGCGATGGCGGCGAGAAGGAGGGCGGCCGCGAAACACAGGGCGGCTTGCCGGATGGCGCGGGTGCGATCGGTTCTCTTCATCGGTCTGTTCCTTTCGTGCGGCCGGCGATTGCGCGCGCCGGCCGACGTGTCCGCGACTCTCTCCCGTTTCGTCGGATCCTCGCGGGCGCCGGTTACGAAAAAGGTTGCGGCGGAGGGCGAAAGGCGATACAAGAAAAACAACATATGCGCTCGAAACGACTCATATGGCTGTTCCTCCTGCCTTCCGGCCTGATCATCGCCTGCGTCGTCTTCTATCCCTTCCTCTACAACATCTGGATATCGACGACCAACATGAATCTCTACCACATACGGGACTATTCGTTCCAGGGCCTGCGCAATTTCCGGGAGATATTCGGCGAGCCCGACCTCTACTACTACTTCGGGAAGACGGTGATCTGGACGGGCGTGAACCTCTTCTTCCACCTCTTCCTCGGCATATCGATCGCCATGCTCCTCAACGGCCGCGTCCGCGGCCGCGGCGTCTTCCGCGCGCTCCTCATCCTGCCCTGGGCCATGCCGCAGTATATCAGCGCCCTGACCTGGAAGGGGATGTTCAATTACCAGTACGGCTCGGTGAACCTCATCCTCCGCAAGCTCGGCTTCGCCGGCTTCGAGTGGTTCTCCAACGAGTTCTGGGCCTTCCTCGCGCCGATCATCACCAACATCTGGCTCGGGTTCCCCTTCATCATGGTCGTCACCCTCGGCGGGCTGCAGTCGATCCCGCGGGACCTCTACGAGGCGGCGGACATCGACGGGGCCTCGTGGTGGCAGAAGTTCCGGCACATCACGCTGCCGATGCTGCGGCCCGTCCTCGCGCCGGCGATCGTCCTCGGGACGATCTGGACCTTCAACAACCTGAACGTGATCTGGCTCGTGACCGAGCGGGGGCTGCCCGCCGACAAGAGCCACATCCTCGTCACCTACGTCTACAAGGCGGCCTTCACCTACTACCGGTACGGCTACGCGGCCGCCTTCTCGATCTTCATCTTCCTGATCCTGCTCGCATTCGTCCTCGTCTACATGCGCCAGACGCGGACGCTGGAGCAGGCATACTAGGGGGGAGGGCATGAGGAAGCCATCACGGGCGAGGCGGATCGCGACGCGGGCGCTCCTCTACACGGTGCTCGTGGTCGTCACGATCGTGACGCTCTACCCGATCGTGCAGATCTTCGGCATCTCCCTCCGGCCCGCCGACCAGCTCTACTCCACCTCGCTCCGCATCGTCCCCGAGGACGCCACCCTCGAGGCCTACCGGCAGGTCATCTTCGAGAAGGATTTCTTCACGTGGCTGCGCAACAGCGCGCTCGTCGCCATCACGACGGCCATCCTCGGGGTCACGCTCGCATCGACGGCCGGCTACGCCTTCTCGCGGTTCCGGTTCAAGGGGAAGAAGCAGGGGCTCGTCGTCATCCTCCTCACCCAGATGTTCCCCGCGACGATGCTTCTTCTGCCCCTCTACGTGCTGATGAACCGCATCGGGCTCGTCGACACGCTCCTCGGGATCATCATCGCCTACACGGCCACCACGCTCCCCTTCTGCATCTGGACGATGAAGGGGTACTACGACACGATCCCGCGCGATCTCGAGGAGGCGGCGGTGATCGACGGCACGACCCAGCTCGGCGCCTTCCTGCGGGTGACCCTGCCGCTCTCGGCGCCGGCGCTCGTCATCACCGGGCTCTTCTCGTTCATGGCGGGGTGGAGCGAGTTCATCGTGGCCCGGGTGATCATCAACAAGCAGGGGCTCTACACGCTGCCGCTCGGCCTCGAGAGCCTCTCGAGCACCTTCCAGACCGAGTGGGCCAACTACGCGGCGGGGAGCGTGATCGTCTGCATCCCCGTCGTCGTCCTCTTCCTGCTCCTCTCCAGGTTCCTCATCTCCGGCCTCACCCTCGGTGGGGTGACGGGTAGGAGAGACCGTTTTCCCACGTATCGTCGAGATGATATATCAGTTAGGTTGCAAACATTCCCAGCCTGATACTGTAAAGTATTTATTACATTAATTATTGTGGCTAGATAATAATTAGATACACATAGAATTATAAAATATGATATATTGTTTATGCATCTAAGGGGCTGATGACCTATATTCATCGTTTTGGTGTAGTACATTAAATGCACCAGGACAAAAGGGGAATTGTGACAACAGGACTCGGTATTGTCAACATTCCTGCGAGCTATGAAGTGCTCCGTGATGTGGTAGGAGTTGAACGCATCGGCCAAGTATTAATCGAATGCGAAGATGACCTATCAGAGTTCAAGAAGTATATCGCTGAAATAACCACTGCCAGACAAGGTAAGTTACTATTCTTAAAGGGTGAATCCGGGCAAGGTAAAACTTCATTCATTGAGTCAACAAGTGTATTTTTAAGCGATGCGATTGGATATGTAGTTACTGCTCCACCAGACTACAAACTGCCTTTGACCGGTCTCATTGAATGGCTGAATAATGAGTTGCCGCGAATTAGGAGAACAAGCCACAATCGACATATCGTTGTGAATCTGGATGGCAGAGAGATTCCTGTTCTGGATGAGGCTGCTACTCAGGCTGCGATGGGTAATCTTAACACGTTTCTCAGGAATACCCCGGATTTGTTTATGGTATGGCCAGTCAATCAGCGTGATTTCGCTGAGCAGGCTATTGAGCGACTTAAAATTGCAGGTGGGGAGTCAGCTCTTGTTAGCATTCCCATTCACGTTCTTAAGGGTCTCAAGAAGGATAGGTATTTCGATGTTTTGAGACTTGTATTGGATGCTACCAGTATGCGCCTTGAAGATGCGGCCATCTCAGAAAACGAAGCACGCTCGCTTGTTGATTCGAGTCAACGTATTGGCGAATACTTAAGAAATGTGCAGCAGTTAGTCGTTAGTCGCTACGACCTTGGGGAAATCGGTGCAGCCCTGCCCCGCCTCATGGTCGCCATTACATCGAACGATGATACTTACACTGCATGTCGAATGCTCCGACGGGGTACGCGTTTCATGGTGGACGCCGATAATTTGCTCAGATACAGCCGAGCGAATGTTGCGGATGATTGGAGGACCAGGGGGCGACGCAATCCCCGCACGGGCCTGCCGTTCATCGCAGCTCTTTTTGAAGTCCAGCTTCTCAACATTTCTAGCAGTGCGGTTGTAAATGCATGTGCTTTCGGGGATGACGAAGAGTTAAAGCGCTTGGTGCGCACCCACTACCCGAAGCCCGTTAGCTCCAACGCTGCCAACTCAATGAGAAACAGTGCGATTGCGCGAGCTCTTATGGGTCAGGACGATGTTGGCGTTGCTGCAGCCAATCCCTCTGCTGCCATACAGAATGCGTACAATGCATTACAAAAGCTTACAAACCGGAAACACTGTCAGATTAATAAGAGCATTGTACATATTCTTAAAGACCAGTTGAATATCTCGATGCCGGACCTCGATTACGAACACAAACCATTTCCGGGTAGTGCCATGGAACTTCGTGCGGATGTTTGGTGTGTGCCTGGCGACAGACCGCTGGCGCTCGAGTTTACTCACAGGAGAAACAACGATGCCACTGTTGCGGTGATTGCATCCTACATGCTTAAAAAGATACAAGACTATGCGCGTGACTATAACCTTATCTAGAACATGAAGGGTAAGGATCAACAGGATCCGCTCAGCTCACAGATTATGATCGGTAGTTAGCTAGATAAAGAGAACCGGAATTCAAGGAGTGAGATATGGTTATCGACATTAAAGGATATCGCGTGTTTATTGCATCTCCATCAGGCTTGGATAAAGAACGAAGAGCGTTTAGGGAGGCCCTGCAGGAGTATAGTGAAGATGATTCTGTGCCAAGGGGGGTATCGTTTTTACCCGTAGGCTGGGAGGATACATTGGCGTCTGTCGGCCGGCCACAAGAGATAATCAATGAGGATGTTATGGCGTCGGATTGTTTCGTTCTAGTACTTTGGGATAGATGGGGAACACCGCCATCAAAATCGAAAAGTAAGTATAGCTCGGGCACAGAGGAAGAATTGCATGTAGCGATTGACTCTTTGCAGGATCAAAATATGCCAATGAGGAGAATCGTAGTGCTATTTAAAGGAGTAGACGAACGCCAGTTAAGTGATCCAGGCGAGCAGTTACAAAAGGTTCTGGACTTCAAGAGGACAATAGAACAAAACAAGACATTTCTATTTCAAACGTTTGACTCTATTGATGAGTTTAAGAGGATTCTTAGGAGGCACTTAGCGCGTTGGGTTCGTGACGACAAACTTGAGCGAGGCAAAGTTGTTGATAACACACTTGATCTGACTGTCCAGCATGAAAAGTCTGATATCAACGCTATAAACGACGAACGAGATTTGAATGAGTTACTTGTTATGGCTAAGGAATTAGCGAGCTTAGGGCAGTATACTGATGCTGAGGCTGCATACTCGAAAGCCGTAGTGGGAGCAACTTCAGTTGAAGCTGTAATTAAATATGGTCGATTCCTGCGTAGACGGGGCAGGTTGGAGCACGCAAGCGCGATGTTCAGTAGGGCTCGTGAACTGGCACTTGTAACTGAGGATAAAAAATCTGAAGCGTGGGCATTGGCAAACCTTGGAGTCGTTGAGAGAAATAGGAGAAGATACGCAGATGCAGAGCCTGTTCTTAAGGAAGCTTATGAAATCGGACGAAATCTAAGTCCTCCAGATCGTGGTTTGTTGGCGTATGTGCTTGGCAATCTCGCTCAACTAAATGCTGCGAATGGAAATTTAGAGGAAGCAGAGAATATACAGTTGAAAGCACTTGAGTATCAACGTGATCGAGATTGCCCTGCTGATCTAGCTAATAGTCTTGGGAGCCTCGGAGTCATTTACCGGCGGCGTGGGGAGTGGAAACAAGCAGAGGCGATCCATATGGAAGGTATTTCGGTCGCTGAATCAGCCGGGGATGAAGGATTAGGACCGTTAGCCTACAACTGTGGTTCTCTGGGTTTAGTATTAGCGCACGTCGGCAGGATCGATGAATCGATAAAATGTCACGAACGTGCGTTGGATATCAATACTAGGCTTGATAGGGTAGAGAGTCAAGCTCTCAATCGTAGTCACTTGGCGTCGGCGTATGTTGCAGCAGGTGATTTAGACAGAGCTCTTGAGCACAATCGATTGGGTAGTGAGGTTAATACTAAATCCGGAAACATGGAAGGTGTCGCATATAACAGTTCAATATTAGGGCAGGCGTTGCTGAAGAAGGGCGAACCAACCAAAGCTGTAAGTCTTTTTGAGGAAGCCGTAAAAATATATACTCGTCTCCATAAGACAAAAGCACTTGTCTATAATCTGGTCTACTTGGCAACTGCTGAGGCGAAATGTGGAAGAACAAAACGAGCTGCGCATTATTTTGATGTTGCTGCAACGAGCGTATCTAGCTTAAACATCGAGATGGTTGACCATGTTCGTGTGGCGCGTAGGCGGTTCGAGGACGAGTTTGTAAAGGATGGAAGTATCTAAAGATGATGAGTAAGCACTCGATTAACGCGATTTTTGCGGGCAGGGTATGCATTATATAATTTGTTATATCAAGCAGCTTTTTTTCCATAACATTCATCTCCGGCTGATTTCTTGTTATTCGTGTTGATGTGCCTGGACTTCCCACGGTTTTGTAGACATCTACAGGTCGTAATTAGAGGCGCGCTCAAACGCCTCGGGACTTACACCTCCGATGTGGCT
>JAFGEZ010000005.1 GCA_016931295.1 Candidatus Krumholzibacteriota bacterium | reverse complement strand
GACGCCGGCGCTGCCGGCCTGGTCGGTTTCTCCCTCGAGCGAGAATCGCCGGGTCAGGCGGTACTCGAGGCGGATGCTGTTCTCGTTCATGTGGCCGACGTTCGTGCGGTAGGTGAGCACCGTCCGGCCGGTGAGCTGCCTGGAGGCGACGAGCTGCGGTCCCCACTGCTTTCCGAAATCGAAGAGGTCTCCCTCGATCGTGACCGTGCCGAGGCCGAGGAAACCCTCGAGTTGGTTCGACAGGTAGTTCGAGACGCGCGCGCTGGTCACTTCCCGCGCCCGCGCGGCGAGCGCGCCCCGGACGCCGCCCGATTCGCCGGTCAGCTCGCTCCGCGTCGCGCCGAGCGTGAGAAGCGAAACGATGTCCGGGCGGTCGAGGACCGGGTCCGAGACGAGAGAGAACGATGCCTCGTCGAGCGGTCCCTCGATGACGATCGAGACGTCGTACGCAGTCGGCTCGGCGCCCCGGTAGCTCGTCACCCGCGTCCGCGCCGCGACGTCGAGGATCGGGTTCGTCCGCGACGGGTCGGCGAAATCGGCGGTCCCGCGCTCGAGGCGGAACCGCCGGTCGAGAAAGAGGACGTATCCCTCGTCGACGTTCACCCGGCCGGTGACGACCGGCCGCGCGAGCGTGCCGCCGACGCTCACGTTGGGGCTGAGTCGGACGCGCGCGAGGTTGTTGTCGATCCAGATGTCGCCCCCCGTGCGGATTCGCACCTCGATCGCGGTCTTCTCGATGATGTCGGGCCGGTCGGCGGGCGGTGCGCCTCGACGCGCCCGCGCCGCGGCGACGATCTCCCGGGGAGGGAGGGCCTTGACGAAGCGCGACTCCCCGATGACGATCTCCCCGGACAGCCGGTGGCCGTCGCCGGCGGGGCGGCACGCGAGGTCGGCGGAAACGACGCTCAATCGGCCGACCGCCTGGCGGTTCCATTCGATTCCCGCCGCCTCCGCACGGAGATCGATCAGTTCGGGAATGCCGCCGCGGTGCTCGACGACGCCGGCCGCGGAGACGCGGCCCCCGTTGATGCCGGCGACGAGCGTGTCGATGCGGACGCGACGTCCGTCGAATCCGGCGCGCAGGCGCCCGCCGCTCACGGCGATGTCAGCGGAGGGGCGGAACGATAATCCGTCGACGGCGAGGTCGCCGTCGACGAGCGGATCGCCCGGGCGGCCGCCGATCCGGAGCCGGGCCTCGACACGCCCCGAATCCACCGGAACGGGCAGGAGCGGCGAGAAGACGGCGACGTCGAGGCGGGGGGATTCCAGCTCGATGGAGAGCGTGTCCCGGCCGACGAGGCCGCGGCATGCGGCGGCGGGCGCGCCGGCTGCGACGACGGCGAGATCGACAAGGAAGCGCTTTTCCGGCGCGAAAACGATTCCCCCCGTCGCCGAGACCGGGACGTTTCTCATGCGCCCGGACAGCCGCCGGACGGTGATCGACGCGTCGGCGACGTCGAGATCGGCGGCGAGGCTGTCGATCGCCCGCGTGCCCCCGGCGGCCGCATCGATCCGTCCCCGGACCGAGACCGTTCCGCGCGCTCCGGGCGCGGGGCGGGCGGCAACCCAGTCGAGGTCGCACGAGAAACTTCCCGCCGCCGCCAGGCCGGTCGGCAGCAGCGGCGCGGCGAGTGCGAGATCGAGGCCCTCCGCGCGGATCGCGCCGGACAGGGGCAGGCCGGTCGAATCGATCCGGGCCGATGCCTCCATGTCTCCCGCCAACCTGCCGGGCGCGTCGCCCTCGCCGTGAACGAGGAGCGCGAGAAAGAGTCGTCCGGCGCCGGTCGCCCGGTCGAACGAGCCCGTCCCCGCGGCCTGCAGCGAGTCGCGGCCGATCGACAGGCGTTCGATCTCGACGGCGCCGCCTGCATAGCGGCCCGTCGCGTCGATCGTGTCGAGGGCGATCCCGCGAAGGGCGGGGCGGCCGAGGGAGACGTCGAAGACGGCCGAGATGCTGTCAGGCGTGCCGCTCGCCCGCACCTCGTACCGCAGGCTACCCGACAGGCCGGCGTCGCCGGCCGACGGCACTGTGCCGAGAGAGTCGATCGCGGCCGCGGCGAAGAATCGCGTCAGCCGCGCGGCATTTCCCCGGATCGTCGCCGCGGCGGCGACGGTGTCCGCCGGGAATCCCCGGGCGTCGATCCCGCTTCCCTCGAGTGCGATATCGACGGCCGGCGACGCCGGGTTTCCGCGGATCGTTCCCCGGAGGCGAAGCCGTCCGTCGACGCCACCGAACCCGGCCAGCGCGGCGAAGGGGGCGATCGACGGGACGTCGGCCGATGCGTCGACGCTCACGTTCCCGCGTGCGAAGCTGCCCTCGGCGGCGACCTCCGCCCGCTCCTGTCGAAGTTGCAGCGATCCCCGGCCACCGCCGAGGTGGGCCTCGAGGACGGCCATGGGCACGGGGCGGCCGCCCATGCGGACGCCGGCGACGGTCACCGATGCGTCGACGTCGATCGTCTCGAGCGAATCGATCCGTCCGGCAAGGGCGAGCGTGCCGTCGATCAGGCCGCCGCTCGCGTTCCAGCGGCTCTCCGCGCCCGGGAAAACGCCGGCGAGCCGCCGGATCGGATCGAGCGCGACGGAGCGGAGGCGAAGGCGAGCGTCGAGCGACCGGTCGGCGGTGATTCGTCCCGAGCCCTCGACGCGCCCGTCGAGGATCGCGACCCCGAAGGAGTCGACGACCGCCACGCCGTCCGCGATCCGACCCGCGGCGAGGAGGCCGCCGAAATGGAAACCCGCCGCTTGACCGGACGCGGCCGTCGCCCGGAACGCGAGATCGCCGGCGGAGAGCAGGGCATCGGCCGTGATGGAGACGAGGGCGGCGGACCGGTCGCTTTCCGCGGCGACGATCGTGTCCGCGGCGACGGTGAACCGGTACCCGCCCGGAGCGGTTCCGATATCGGCGCGAAGACCGGTAACCCGGACGCCGACGGCCACGGCGCCGGCGCCGCGATGAGCGGAGACCGTCGCGACGATCGAGGCGTCGAGTCCGCCGTCCGCTTTCGCCGAGACGGTCAGTCCCGGCGACTGGAGACTGAGGGCGAGGTTTCCGTCGCGGTAGCGGGCGGCGATCCCCTCCACGGTGACGGTGTCGAACCGGACGCGGGGCGGCCCCGGGGCCGCGCCGCCGCCGGCCGGCCCTGCGGGCAGGAACGGCTCGATGTCGGCGCGGTCGAGATCGGCGCGGAGCGAGTCGATTCCGATCCGGCGGAAGTCGAGCCGGCCCCGCAGGAGGGGGCGGAAGCGGAAACTGACGTCGGCGCGGCCGATCGAGAGGAGCGCGTCCGCTCCGGGGGCGTCGCCGAAACGCCGCAAAACGATTTCGTCGACGACGAGGCGGGAGCGGAGATCGGTCTCGATCCGTTCGATCGATACCTCGAGTCCGGTGGCCGACCGGAGCCGGGAGACGGCGATCCGGCGAAGGAGCTCCTCGCCGGGAGGCGTCGCCAGCGATGCGGCGAGCATGACCAGGAAGACAGCCGCCGCCACGACGACGAACGGCCACCGGATGCGTTTTCCGTCAGACGAACCCACGGATCTCCCCCCGTCCCGACCGCCGCGCGGCAGGGACGCCTTCCATCATACGTGCGTCGGGGGGACGCCGTCAACGAGCCCGGCGGCGGAGAACCCCGGTTTCCCTTGACTCGGCCCGCGGGGCGAATGAATACTCCGTGCGGGCGTCCCGCGGGGGACGCCGCTCCGCGACAGGGGTCGGGGCGTGGCGCAGTCCGGTTAGCGCGCCTGCTTTGGGAGCAGGAAGTCGCCGGTTCGAATCCGGCCGCCCCGACCATCGACGCGGCGGCGGCCGCCCGGCGGCGGATCGAACAGCGGAAACTCCGTGGAAAAAACGGCGATTCCATCCTTTCATCGAAAACTAATCCTATCGTAATATGGACCTGACGAAACGGGCATAGATTCGCGGTATCGCGCAGTGTCCGGATTCGATCCCGAGGGGGAAGCCTCATGCCGCACGAACGGATCCTGGTCGTCGACGACGAGGAGGATATCCTCGAGCTCGTCGAGTACAATCTCACCCGCAGCGGATACTCCGTGACGGGCGTCGCCTCCGGCGAGGAGGCGCTCGACGTCGCAAGGTCGAAGCTGCCGCATCTCGTCGTCCTCGATCTCATGCTCCCCGGCGTCGACGGTCTCGAGGTCTGCAACCTGCTCAAGAACGACATCAAGACGGCCCACATCCCCATCGTCATGCTGACGGCGAAGGGGGAGGAGGCCGACGTCGTCGCGGGGCTCGAGCTCGGCGCCGACGACTACATCACCAAGCCCTTCAGCCCCCGCGTCCTCGTGGCCAGGGTGAAGGCCGTCCTCCGGCGCAAGGCGAAGACCGGGCTCGACCGGGAGGCCGTCATCACGCGCAAGGACCTCGTCATCCACCCAGGGCGTCACGAGGTGACCGTGAAGGGAAAACCCGTCAAGCTCACCTCCACGGAATTCGACCTGCTCCACTATCTCGCGCGACGGCCCGGCTGGGTCTTCACCCGCCAGCAGCTGATCGACGCGGCACGCGGCGAGGACTACCCCGTCACCGACCGGTCGGTCGACGTCCACATCGTCGGGCTCCGGCGCAAGCTCGGCCCCCTCGGCAAACTCGTCGAGACGGTGCGGGGCGTCGGGTACCGCTTCAAGGAGCAGTAGATGCGCAGGCGCCGCATACTCTGGCATCTCTTCCCGTACTATGTCGCCGTGATCATCGTCGCGCTGGCGGCCGTCTCGTGGTACGCCTCGCGCACCGTCAAGGAGCATTACTACGACCGGACGGGGGACGATCTGCGCGCGCGGGCGATCCTCGTCGCGGAGCTCGTCGCGATCCGCATGGGCGACGACTCCGGCGGATCGATGAACGATCTCTCCGATTCCCTCGGCGAGCTCACCGGGACGCGGTTCACCGTGATCCTCCCCGACGGGCGGGTCGCGGCCGATTCCGAGGAGGATCCGGTCTCGATGGAAAACCACGGCGACCGCCCCGAGATCATCCGCGCCCTCGCCGGCGTGCCCGGCCGGTCGACGCGGTACAGCGAGACCCTCCGGCGCAACTTCATGTACGTGGCGGTTCCCGTCATGCGGGACGGTCGCGTCGCGGCGGCCGTCCGCGCATCGCTGCCGCTCACCTTCATCGACGAGACCCTGCGCGGCATGTACGTCAGGATCCTCTACGGCGGCCTGGTGGCCGCCGTTCTCGCGGGCATCATCAGCCTCTACGTGTCGCGCCGCATCAGCCGGCCGATCGAGGAGATACGTCGCGGGGCCGAGCATTTCACGCGCAACGATCTCGATTACCGCATCCCCGCGCACGACCTCGTGGAGATCGCCGATCTCGCCGAGGTGATGAACGGCATGGCCTACAACCTCCAGGACCGCATCCTCACGGTCGAGCGCCAGCGCAACGAGCAGGAGGCGGTCTTCTCGAGCATGATCGAGGGGCTCATCGCCGTCGACACGTCCGAGCGGGTGCTCCGCCTCAACCGCGCCGCGTCGGCGCTGCTCGGCGTCGAGCCGTCGAAGGCGACGGGACTGACCATCCAGGAGGTCGTGCGGAACCCCTACCTGCAGGAGTTCGTCCAGAGGGCACTCTCGGCCGACGAACCGGTCGAGGAAAGCATCACCTTGAGGGGCGGGGGCGGCACGCAGTATCTCCAGGCGCACGGGGCGCAGCTCCTCGATCGCGACGGCGAACTTCTCGGCGCGGTGGTCGTGCTGAACGACGTCACCCGCATCCGTCAGCTCGAGACGCTCCGGAGCGAGTTCGTCGCGAACGTCTCCCACGAGCTGCGCACGCCGATCACCTCGATCAAGGGATTCGTCGAGACGCTGCGGGACGGGGCGATCCACGACACGGCCGAGGCCAAGCGGTTCCTCGGGATCATTTCCCGGCAGGCCGACAAGATGAACGCGATCATCGGCGACCTGCTGATGCTCTCCTCGGTGGAGAACGAGCAGGAGCGGTCGCGCATGCGATTCGACCGGGCCCGCATCAAGGAGATCGCCGGGGAGGCGATCTCCCTCTGCGCCGGCCGGGTCGGGCAGCGCCGGGTGAAGATCGAGCTCGATTGCCCCGACGACCTGGAGGGCACCGTCAACGCCGCCCTCGTCGAGCAGGCCCTGATCAATCTCGTCGACAACGCCGTCACCTACAGCGAGGAGGGGGGCGTTGTCCGCGTCTCGGCGACGGAGGAGGGCGGAGACATCGTCATCCGCGTCAGGGACGAGGGGATCGGGATCCGCGAGGAGAACCTCGACCGGCTCTTCGAGCGGTTCTACAGGGTGGACAGGGCGCGCAGCCGCACGCTCGGCGGAACCGGTCTCGGCCTGGCGATCGTCAAGCACATCGCCCAGGCGCACGGGGGATCCGTCGAGGTCGAGAGCGCCTTCGGCGAGGGGAGCACCTTCGTGCTCCGCTTGCCCAATCGCAAAATATAACGCGGGTTGCGCCGCTCACCGTTTTCTAACTTTTCCTTCACATCGGCATAACGAGCGGTGTCCATACTTTGCCGGACCGTACAGGGAACGGATGGGGCTTCAGCCAAAGGAGGAAGCACGCATGAAGAGAGCCATCCTGTTCGTATTGATCGGATCGTTCCTCGCCGCCGGCGCCGCGCAGGCGGGAGAATGGTACGACAAGGTCAAGATCAAAGGCGATTTCCGTCAGCGCCATGACCTCATCCAGGACGAGTCGAAGGATGTCGATCGCAACCGCTGGCGGATCCGCGCGAGGCTCGAGCTCGGCGCGACGGTCACCGACGACTGGTCGGTGGGCATTCGCCTGGCGAGCGGTTCCGACGATCCCGTCTCGACGAACCAGTCGATGACCGACGGGGCATCCACCAAGGGCTTCGGCCTCGATCTGGCCTACTTCGACTTCCATCCCGGCCTGATCGACGGACTCCACATCGTCGGTGGAAAGATGAAGCTCCCCTTCAACACGGTGCAGAAGACCGAGCTCATCTGGGACGGCGACTGGAATCCCGAGGGCGCGGCCGTCACCTACGAGGCGAAAATCGACGAGCGGGTGGCCCTCTTCGTGAACGGTGCCTTCTTCTACCTGGAAGAGCGCTCGTCGGACGACGATTCATGGATGGCCGGCGGCCAGGCCGGAATCAGGATCACGCCCGCCGACGGCATGCGGCTCGTCGTCGCCGGCGGTTACTACGACTACCAGGCGTTCGAGGGCTACGCCGGGATGTACGATCCGGGTGACCTTTTCGGGAACACCGGCATCGACGACGACGGCGACATGCTCTACGCCACGGACTACAACGTGGCCGAGTTCCAGGCCGAGTTCGGCGTGAAGCTCGAGAAGCTCGCCTTCGCGGTCTACGGGGACTTCGTCCGGAACATCGAGGCCGACAGCCTCGACACGGCGTACCTGTTCGGCGCCTCGGTACAGCACGGCAAGGACAAGGGCCACGTGAAGGTGTACGCGAACTACCGCGAGGTCGAGGACGACGCGGTGGTCGGCGAGTTCACCGACTCCGATTTCATCGGCGGCGGCACGAACGGCAACGGATTCGAGATCGGCGCCGGCTACGGGATCGCGAAGAAGGTCGACCTCGCCCTCTCGTTCTTCGTCAACAACAAGGGCATCGACGAGGAGATCGACTTCAAGCGACTGCTCGTCGATCTCGTATTGAAGTTCTAGGGAATGAAGAATGTTCTTTAACGGAAATCGGACATTCCCCTACCATTCGATTCACGGGGGAAGTATGGATTTCCGGGGCAACCTTAGACAAAGGCGGAAAGCCATGCGCAGATCCATCACCATGCTGGCCGTCGCGGCGATCGCCGCGATCGTCACCGGTCTCTTCGCCCCCGGCGCCGTCGCCGAGGAAACCAGGATCTTCATCGACGGGTCGACCACGGTCGGTCCGATCGCGAAGGCCTTCGCCGAGTACTACATGTCGCTTCATCCCGACGTGAACGTCACCGTGAGCGAGTCGGGCAGCGGCAACGGCGCAAAGAGCCTCATCAACGGTACCTGCGACATCGCGGACATGTCCCGTTTCATGAAGGACAAGGAGTTCGCGGCGGCGGTCGAGAAGGGCCGCATGCCGGTGGCGCACGTCGTCGCCGTCGACGGTCTCGCCATCGTCGTCCACCCGAGCAACCCGGTCTCGAAGCTCACCGTCGCCGAGGTCCGCGACATCTACATGGGCACGATCACCAACTGGAAGCAGCTCGGCGGCCCGGACGTGGCGATCGTGATGATCAGCCGGGACACGAACAGCGGCACCTACGAGACCTTCGAGAATCTCGTCATGAAGAAGGAGAAGATCGCCGACACGGCCGAGTACGTCGGCTCGAACGGCGCCATCCGCCAGCGGGTGCAGAGCACGCCGGCGGCCATCGGCTACGTCGGACTCGGATTCGTCGATCGCTCGGTCAAGGCGCTCACGATAAACGGCGTCTATCCCGACATGAACACCGTCTCCTCGGGCGTCTACCCGATCGCCCGGCCGCTGTTCATGTTCACCGACGGGTATCCGAAGCTCGGCACCCACCTGCACGCCTTCGTCACGCTGTATTTGACGGAGAAGGGGCAGGAGATCGTTGAGGAGATCGGGTTCGTCCCGGTGACCAGGTACTAGACCGAACCCGGACGAGAAGCCGTCGTTTCGGCGCGACGCGGGACAGGACCGGTATGCGACCCCAAAACGAGATGAGTCAGAAGCTTCTCATGAGCAGGGGCGCCCGGCGCTTCAGGCGCGCGGGCGCCCTTGCGGGTCGCTCGGTCCTCGTCTTCGTGGCGTCGAGCTCGCTTCTCGCCCTCCTCTTCATCTTCTACTTCATCATCAGGGACGCGATCCCCTTCTTCCGGATCGAGGGGATCGGGGAGTTCTTCACCGGCACCCGGTGGTATCCGTCGCGTGAGGAGGCGGAGTTCGGCGCCGGCGCGATCTTCGTCGGGAGCGGGCTCGTCACGCTCGGGGCGATACTCGTCGCCGTGCCGATCGGCGTCCTCGCCGCCCTCTGCCTGAGCGACATCCTGCCCTTCTCACTGCGGCAGATCGTCAAGCCGATCATCGAGATGCTCGCCGCCGTCCCCTCGGTGGTGTACGGATTCTTCGCCCTCGTCGTCTTCGCGCCGTTGCTGCAGGAGCGGGGCGGGGGGCTGCTCGCCGCGGGAGCCTGGATCGTCCTCGGCCCCCTGGCGATCATCGCGGTCGTCGTCCTGGGAGACCTCGCGACGGCCAGGGTGCGTCTGAAGAGGGCCCTTCCCCTGCGGATCGCGGTAACGGTCGGGATGGGAACGGTCCTGTTCTACGGGCTCCAGCGGCTCGGGGCCTTCCTCGGGGCACTCGACATCGCGAGCGGCACGAACGCGCTCAACGCGTCGATCATTCTCGGGATCATGGCGCTCCCGACCGTCGTCAGCGTCTCGGAGGACGCCCTGGGCGCGGTCGGCCGCGATCTCCGCGAGGGGAGCTACGCGCTCGGCGCCACCCGCGCGGAAACGCTCCTCCGCGTCGTCATCCCCGCGGCGCGGAGCGGCATCCTCGCCGCGGTCATCCTCGGTGTCATGCGGGCCGTCGGCGAGACGATGGTCGTCTGGATGGCCTCGGGAAACGCGGCGCGCATACCGGAGCCATGGTTCAATTATCTCCAGCCGATCCGGACGCTCACCGCCACGATCGCCGGCGACATGGGAGAGGCCGACCACGTGACGGGCTCGGCGCGCTACCACGTCCTCTTCGCGATGGCGCTCTGCCTCCTCGCCTTCGCCTTCGTCTCGAATCTCGTCAGCGAGCTGATCGTCCGCCAGGCGAGGAAGAGGGGGTACTAGGAGATGGACCTCGGAAGCCGCAAGCTGCTCGACCGGTCCTTCTCCGCGGTGGGGATCCTCTCGATCCTCCTCATGACCGCCTCGCTGGTCGTACTTCTCTGGCCGATTCTTCTCCGCGGCGCCGGCGCCTTCGTCTTCCGGGCCACGGTCGAGCACCGGGAACTGATGCTGGAGAAATTCGACCGCGGCGATCCGGAGACGATCGCGCTCGAGACGGCCGCCGCAGAGGCGGCGCGGGCCGGCGCCTACGAGATCATAAACGCCTTCGCGGAAAAGCTCGACGAAATGGATCGGGAGAGGCGACGCGAGTACCGGAAGGAGTTCAGGGAGATCGAGGAGCTCGTCAGGGAGCTCTTCGGGCCGCGTCCCGGCGAGCGGCAGCCGGTGCTGATGCGCGACCGCTACGGGCAGACGCGGTGGGACCGCGCCCTTGCCAGGATCGACCGGATACTGTACGTCGAAAATTACGACTTTTCCGACCGGTCCGCCATGGGCGTCGTCGTCCGTTCGCCCCGCGTCGAGCGCTTCCGCGGGACGGCGCTCGAGCCACTCTTTCCGCTCATCGCAACGAGGGCGGAGGAGATGCTCCGGCCGCGGCTGACCTTCTACCCGCGGTTTCTCACCGACGAATCCTACGACTCGCATTTCTTCGGCGGGATCTGGCCGGAGATGCTCGGCACGCTGTACCTCGCCATCGGGGCGATGCTCTTCGCCGTGCCCTTCGGCATCGTCGCGGCGATCTATCTCGCCGAGTACGCGGGCGAGGGACGCTTCGTGAGCCTGCTCCGCACGTGCATATCCTCGCTCGCCGGCGTCCCGAGCATCGTCTTCGGCCTCTTCGGCCTCGCCTTCTTCATCAACACGATCCACGTCTCCGGATCGAAGAGCGTCCTCGCCGGCTCGCTCACCCTCGCCCTCCTCGTGATGCCGACGGTGATCCGGGCGTCGGAGGAGGCGATACGGGCCGTCCCCGTCACGTACAAGGAAGCGGCGATGAGTCTCGGCGCCGGCAAGTGGTGGACGATTCTGACGGTGATCCTGCCCGCGTCGCTGCCGGGCATACTCACCTCGGTGATCATCTCGATGGGCCGGGCGGCCGGCGAGACCGCGCCGATCATCTTCACCGCGGCGGTCTCGGTCGGCCGGCCGCTCGGGATCCACGAGACGCTCTCCCAGCCGACGCCGGCCCTGCCGTGGAACATCTACAATCTCGCCACCGAGCACGAGGCGGTGGACGAGATCCGGCACGTGCAGTACGGTATGGTATTGACGCTCGTCGTGATGGTTCTTCTTCTCAACCTCGCGGCGATCATCGTCCGGGCCCGCATCTCGAAGAAGCTCCGGGCCTGAGGATCGGCGGGGCCGACCCGCAGGGAGGATCGATTGAGCGAGATCAGCATGAAGGGGCAAACCCCCGGTCGAAAACGGGAGGTGGCGGCCGATACCAGGCCGCTCGTCTCCGCCAGGGATTTCTCCGTCTTCTACGAAACGAACGAGGCGGTCAGGAAGGTGACCTTCGACATCCCCGAGAAGCTGGTGACGGCGGTCATCGGCCCGAGCGGTTGCGGGAAGAGCACCTACCTGCGGGCGATCAACCGGATGAACGACCTGATCCCGGGCTGCCGCACGGAAGGGTTCCTCGGGATCGACGGACAGGATCTCAACGCCGGGAGCGTCGACGTCGTCCGCCTGCGGAAGATGGTCGGCATGGTCTTCCAAAAGCCCAATCCCTTCCCCAAGAGTATTTTCGACAACATCGCCTACGGACCGCGCATCCACGGGACGACGGAGCGCGGGCAACTCGCCGGGATCGTCGAGGAGAGTCTCCGGGGGGCCGCGCTCTGGGACGAGGTCAAGGACCGGCTGAACGACAACGCCCTCGGCCTCTCAGGCGGCCAGCAGCAGCGTCTCTGCATCGCGCGGGCGATCGCCGTGAAGCCGACGATCCTGCTCATGGACGAGCCGGCCTCCGCGCTCGATCCGAAATCGACGGCGCACATCGAGGACCTGATCGGCGAGCTCCGCGGCGGATACACCATCGCCATCGTGACGCACAACATGCAGCAGGCGGCGCGCGTCTCCGATTACACGGCCTTCTTCTACGAGGGGGAACTCGTCGAGTACGGCCTGACGGAGAGGATATTCACGAAGCCGCGGGAGCAGCGCACCGAGGATTACATCACCGGCCGGTTCGGTTAGGAGAAAGGCGGATGCCGTGTCCAGGCACATGGAGAGAGAGATCGACAATCTCAAGAAGAAGATCCTCACCCTCGGGGCGAAGACCGAGGAGATCGCCTACAGGGCCGTCAACGCGCTACAGAACAGGAACCGGGCCCTCGCGGAGGAGGTTCTCGCGGCCGACGCCGAGATCGACCACATGGAGGTCGATCTGGAGGAGGAGTGCCTCAAGGTGCTCGCCCTCAACCAGCCGGTCGCCGGGGACCTGCGCTTCATCATCTCGATCCTCAAGATCAACAACGAGCTCGAGCGGATCGGCGATCTCGCCGTCAACATCGCCGAACGGGCGCGCTTCCTCTCGGGACGCGAAAAGCTCGAGTTCCCGCTCGATTTTCCGCGGATGATGGAAGGGGCGCGCGTCATGCTCCACAAGGCGATCGACGCGCTCGTCAACCGCGACGCGAAGCTCGCGCACGAGGTGCTCCTCTCGGACGACGAGATCGACGCGATCAACCGCGAGATGTACGAGAAGATTCAGGAGGGGATACGCGCCGATCCCGATCAGCTCGAGAGCCTCATCCACCTGCTCTCCTCGTCGCGCCATCTCGAACGAATCGCCGACCACGCGACGAACATCGCCGAGGACGTCATCTACCTCGTCGACGGAGACATCGTCCGGCACAAGGCGGAGGATTTCACGGACGAAAGCTGACCGTTTCCAACAGGGCGACGATGCGGGGGAGAAGCGGACGCTTCTCCCCCGTTTTCGTTTCTGCCGGAGCCTACCGGATCAGGACCGCCCGGCGCGTGTCGTCGCCCCACGGCGTGCGCAGGCAAACGAAGTAGACGCCGCTCGCCGCGGCAAGGCCGCGATCGGTACGGCCGTTCCAGGCGATCTCGTGCGCGCCCGCCGTCCAGGCGCGGTCGGCGAGCGTCCGGACGAGGCGGCCGGCGGCGTCGCAAACGGCCACGCGCGCGCGGGCCGCGCGGGGCAGGGTGAACCGCACGGTCGTCGACGGGTTGAAGGGATTCGGATAGACGGCGGCGAGGGCCGCCGCTGCGGGCGGCGTGTCGGCCGGCGTGAGGCGGGGGGCCGTGAAGCAGATGTCGAAGGGAGGGAGCCCCGTCGAGACCGGCCCGGCCGTCGGCGCGCCCGTCGCCGCGTCGTAGACGCGGATCCCCGGCCTCGTCGGGGTCCCGTCGGCGAGGAAGAGCTCGCCGCCGGGGGAGATCTCGATGTCGTTGATCACGTAGCCGGGCGGCGCGTAGATCGTGCCGGTCGCGAGACCGGTGGACGGGTCGAAGGAGACGAGATCGGTGTTCCACGACGCGTTCGTGACGACGAGGTACCCGATCGTCGGGGAATAAATCTCGACGTCGTTGATGTCGCCGCCGGCCGCCGACTCGGTGACGAGAAATCCCTCCGACTCGAGCGTCCAGGGATTGACGATCTCGACGCCCCCGTCGGCGATGCCCCACGTGCCCACGCAGGAGACGAGAATCCGGTTCGTCACGGGGTCGAGTTCGATGTCGGAAAAGGGATTGGCGGCGGCGAGCGCGATCGGCTGGATTCCCGGCTCGCCGGAATCGGTGTCGAGGAGCGTGTCCGCCGCGCAGTCGACGACGGCGACGTAGCTGTCCCCGACCGGCATCCACCAGTTGTTCCGGTCGATCCGCTGTATGGTGACGAAGAGGCGTTCGCCGACGATGCAGAGGCGGTTCATCTCGCACAGGCCGTCGGCGTCGGCGAACATGGAGAGGTCGATCGTGCCGAGCCATGATCCGTCGGCGGGATCGACGACGAGGAGATCGTTCGTCTCGTACCTCGCCACGTACGCCTTCGTCGCGGTGAAGAAGGCGATATCCTGCGGGTTCAGACCGTTCCCGACGGAGAATTGCCGCACGGTGCGCCAGTCGTTTTCCGGGTCGATCACCTGCACGTTGTCGGCGCCGCCCCGGTTGACGACGTAGACCAGGTTGCCGTGCCGGACGGAGATCGCGTCGCTGTGGACGCTCGCCACGTCGAGGTCGGTCGTATGAAGCGTGTCGCAGTGGACGATCGACGCCGAGCCGGTCGTGTAGTCGGTCGTGGTGACGAAGGCGTTGTCGCCCGACGCGTTCGCGGTCGGCGGGGCGCAGGCGAGAACGATGACGAGCGCGGCGAACCGATGCAGGCGCATGGCGTTGGACCTCCTCATGGGTTGAATCTCAGGGACACGTGGACGCTCCGGCCGGGCAGGGGGAATCCGATGACGTCGCTGACCCGGTCGTCGCCGAGATTGCGCCCCTCGACGGTGAAGGAAACGGCGCCGCCGGGCGATCGCAGCTCGACGGCGATGTCGTGGATCTCCCGCGAGGCGGCCTCCTGCATGTTGGCCCGGTCGAGAAAGTTCGCCCCGATGACGTGCAGTTCCCAGGAGACGCGCCAGCGGCGCGCGTCCCATCCCAGTTCGAGGGCCCCCTCGTGCTCCGGCGTCGTGGGCAGGCGGTTGCCGGCGTAGTAGGGGATGTCGCTCCGGTCGCGCGCGTCGAGCCGGGTCCAGTTGCCGGCGAGGCGCAGCGGTCCGCGCCGGCACGAGCAGGAGACCTCGACGCCGCGGATGCGGGCCGCGCCGATGTTCGTCGGCTTCACCGTCCGCTGGGAGTTCGGGAAGAAGAGGATCAGTTCCTCGATCTCGTTGTCCAGCCAGGCGACCTCGAGGAACGGCCGGACGAGCGGGCCGAGCCGGTCGGCGGAGAAGACGAGGCCGATGTCGCGATTGGTCGCCGTCTCGGGGAGGATGCCGGCGTTCCCCGTCACGGCGCCGAGGTCGCCGAAAAGCTCGTAGAAGGTCGGCACGCGCGCGGCGCGTCCCCAGTTCCCCTTCACCGCCAGGCCTGGCAGGAGACGGGCGCGGAAGCCGGCCGAGGGCGATTCGTCGTGTTGCCGCACGCGCCCCTCGGGGCTCGGGGGCACCCAGGGCAGGAGGTGCTCCGTGTAGTACTCGGTCTCGTGCCATTCGTGGCGGGTCGCCGCCGTCAACAAAAGGCGCCCCCCGAACGGGCGCCATGTGCCGGCGACCGAGAGGATCCACGAATCGCGAAGCCGGTCGGGACCCGTTGACGGCACGGGGACGAGATCGACGGGATGGAATCGTTCGCGGCGCGATTCTGCGTGGATCTCGAGGGAGACGGGAAGGGGCCGGGCGCCGCAGACGATCCCGGCGCTGCCGCCGTGCATCGAGATGCGGTTGTCTTTCTCCCGTGCGCCGAGGCCGATCTCGCCGTTTGGATCGCTGAAGCGGTCAGCCGTCCACGACGTCCACGCGGTGAGATCCGTCTCGAGCCGCCCGCCGAGAACCGGCCTGGTCCGGGCCGTGAGCCAGGTGATCCGGCGGGCGCGCTCCGATCGCGCGAACAGGGACTGGTTGGCGCCGATTCCCGCGACGCCTCCCTCGCGATTCGACGCCGTGTGCGACAGGGCGAGCGTTTTCAGGCCCGGGGCGTCGATCGAGATCCGGACGATGCCGGTCCAGCGCGTGTAGTCGTTGTTGAGCCGGCCGGCGGTCTCGTCGTCCTCTTCGTTGAGGGGCGTGCCGTTGTCGTCGAGAAAAAAGAAATCGCCGTCGCTCGCCCGCACGGCGACGGCGGCGTCGAGAAGACAGCGTGGCAGGCGGGCCGCCGCGCCGAGGCGCGCGCCGCGGTCGCCGAAGGAGCCGGCCGAGAGATCGAGCCCCGCGCGGACCGGCCGGGTGGCGTCGGCGAGCGAGTCGAAGCCCCGCGGCACGAGGTTGATCGTCCCCCCGACGGCCGACGCGCCGAAGCGGGGAGGACTCGCGCCGCGGTAGACCTCGATCCGTTCGAGATCGCCGGGCGCGATGCCGGCGAGATCGGCCGTGCCCGTCCACGCGTCGTTGAGCGGGACGCCGTCGAGATAGAGGGCCACCTGGCTCGACGAGGAGCCGCGGATCGAGACGACGGCGGCATCGCCGAGGCTTCCGTATCGTCTCACGCGCACGCCGACCGTCCGCGCGAGGAGGGCGGCGGCGTCGTCGGCCCGGCCCCGCCTGCCGGCGGCGTCGATGATCGCGACGAAGGCCGGGCCCCGGGCTGCCTCCGTGCCCTCGAGAGGCCGCTCGCCCACGACGACGATCTCCGGGCCCCAGAAGAGGGTGTCGAGCGGGGCGGTTCGCGCGGGCCGGTTCTTCGTCTCCGCGGTCCGGCCGTTCCGCGGGCGTTCGCCGCCGGCCGCCGGGTTCGCCGCCATGAGGCAGAGAAGGGCCAGGGCCGTGCCTGCACATCGCATCGATCGTCGTCTTTCCAGCGAAGACATGCCGTTCCTTCCGCCGTCCGCGCACGCGGGCACGGACCGGCGCCGGCGGCGATACGGTTCGCCGACCGGAAGCGGTCTTCGATGGGATGAGAGATTCCAGGCGGTGACGAGAGGACACCCTCCCGACCCGGCCGAGGAATCGTGGAGGGCGTGGTGAGCTCTCCCTTTCCTCTCATGCCTCGAAGAGTCCAGGGACCGAGCGTTCCGGGCAGGTATCCTGACTCATGGCTCGAGCGCCGCCGCCCTCCTTCCCGGCATTACGCCAGTGGTCGCGGGCGGTCGGCTCGCCATTCACAGTGGCGGGTCCGTGAGGGATTCTCACCCTCTTCCCTGCATGCCCCGATGGGGGCATCCAAAACGCCATGGTTCGGGGGGATGATACGACGGGCGGGAGGCCCTGTCAAGTGGGACCTCCCGCCCGCATGAGACCCTGCGCGAAACGCGAAATCAGTTGAGCGCGCCGTTCTCGGCGGCTTTGCGGAGCTTCTCGTTGGCCATGATCGCCAGCTCCACGCGGCGGTTGGCCTGGCGGCCGACGGACGTGTCGTTGTCGGCGATCGGCTGGCTCTCGCCGTAGCCCATGATCGAGAAGCGTCCCGAACTGACGGATTGCGTCGCCAGGCGATTGGCCACCGAGCGGGCGCGCCGCTCGGAGAGCTCGAGGTTGTAGTCGTCGGGCCCGGTCGAGTCGGTGTGTCCCTCGATGAGGATGTTCGTGTCGGCGTACTTGACGAGGATCGCGGCGAGATTGTCGAGGTTCGCCTGCGCCTCGGGGCGGAGATCGGCCTTGTTCACATCGAAGAGGATCCCCGAGTCGAAGGTGATCTTGATCCCCTCGCCGACGCGTTCGACCGTCGCGCCCTCGAGGTCGCGCGCGATCTCCTCGGCCTGCCTGTCCATGTACCGGCCGATCGAGGCCCCGGCCGCGCCGCCGATCGCGGCGCCGAGAATGGCGCCGAGGGCGGTGTTGCCCGTCCGGTGGCCGATCGCCGCGCCGACCGCGCCGCCCGCGGCGGCGCCGATCGCGGCGCCCTTCTTCGTGCGGCTCATCTCCGAGCACCCGACGACGCTCAGCGTGAACACGATGACGAGCATTGTCGCGATAATCCGTTTCATGCCCCACCTGCCTTTCGAATCGGTTGTTGCGGGAGCGCGGCGTTTACCGGTCCCGCTCGTCCCGGCCTGCCGCTTCCGCAAGCATACTCCGTCCAGACCGGATGACAACCGTTTTTTACCGCTTCGTCGCGGTCAGCAGGTCGGTCGCCTGCTTGATGTGCTCGCTTTTCGAGATCAAGAAGACGATGTCCCCCGCCTCGATGGCGTAGCCGCCCCGCGTGATGGCGAACTCCCCGCTCTCCTCGCGGTCGACGCCCATGAAGACGCACTCGGCGGGGAAGTTCTTCTGCTTCGCGATGTCGCTGATCGTCATGCCGACGATCTTCGCCTTGTCCGGGATGCGGACCGTGTAGATCTGCGCCTTGCCGCCCTTCAGGGTCACCACTTCCTTGACCTTCGGCCGTTCGATCTCCCACAGGATCTGGTTGATCAGCAAATCGACCGAGCGGACGATGATGCTGATCCCCGACAGGGTGTAGGCCTGTTCGTAGGCGTCGTCGATCAGCCGCGCGACGATATGGGGTATCCCGAGGCTCTTCGCGAGAAGGGCGCATGCGATGTTGTCGGCCTCGTGGTGCATCAGGCAGATGATCGCGTCCGCCTTCTCGGCCCCGGCGCGCCGCAGAATGCGAAGTTCCGTGGCGCTTCCGTTGATCGTCATCGCACCCGTCTCGGCGTAGATCGACTCGCAGACCTGCTCGTCGCGGTCGATCGCGACGACATTGTGGTTCTTCGCGACGAGGATCCGGGTGATCTCGCTGCCGACGCGGCCGGCGCCGGCGATGATGATGTACATCCGGTCCGCTCCTTTCCGTTATTGCAACCACGCTCTCGGGCTGAAGAGCAGCAGGACGGGGAGGATCTCGAGCCGTCCCGCAAGCATGCCGAATATGTACAGGATCTTGATCGCCGGGTGGAGCCCCGCCGTCTCTTCGGCGGGGATGTAGCAGGGGCCGATGTTGCCGAGGGCACTGAACATCCCCGACATCGAGGCCAGGGCGTCGTGCCGGGAGAGGAGCGCGGTGACGATGCCGCCGACGACGAGCAGCGCGATCCACGAATAGAAGATCGCGCCGACCCGCTGGATCTCGTTCATCGATACCGATTTGCCGTCCACCATGACCATCGAGACGGTGTGCCGCGGCGAGCGCATGCGGAAGAGCTCGCGGCTCATCAGGCGGACGAGGATGACGATCCGCTGCACCTTGAACCCGCCGGAGGTCGACGAGACGCACCCGCCGATGAACATGAGGACGAGAAAGACGATTTTCGCCGTCTCTCCGAAGACGGGGGAGGCGATGTCCCGCGTGGCGAAGCCCGAGGTCGTCGCGATCGAGACGACCTGGAAGATCGCGAGCCGGGCATTCTCCTCCAGGCTTCGCCAGAACCCCGCCGAGAGGAGATCGCCGCCGACGGCGCCCATCCGCCAGCACCGCTCGACGAGCACGAGGAGGACGGCGCCGCCGAGGATCCCCCACCAGTGCTTCATCTCGGTGTTGTCGGCCAGGGCCCGGCGGGAACCGTGGATCAGGCGGTAGTGGACGACGAAGTTGATCCCGCCGAGGAGCATGCCGGCGATGATGATGTACTCGATGAGGATATGCCTCGGGTGGCCGCTCTCGCGGAAGAAGGCGACGCTCGCGTCGTGCGTGGAGAAGCCGCCGGTCGCGAGCGATGTCAGCGCGTGGCAGAGGCTGTCGAAGAGGGTGACGCCGGAGGCGGCGAGCAGGACGGCGACGATGAGCGTGAACCCGGCGTAGATGCCGAGAAAGATCATCAGCGTGTTCCTGAGGCCCGGCACGGGGCGGTCGACGCCTACCTTGTGGCTCTCGGCGCCGTAGAGGTAATGCGCGCCGCTGCCCTTGTAGGCGAAGGCGAGGAAGAAGGTGAGAATGCCGAGGCCGCCGAGCCACTGCATGAGCGATCGCCAGAAGAGGATCGAGCGCGGCATCTCGTCGAGTCCCCGCAGCATCGTGATCCCCGTCGTCGTGAACCCGCTCATCGATTCGAAGTAGGCGTCGAGATAGCTCATGCCGAAGGCATGGGCGAATGGCATCGCCCCGAAGGCCGAGCAGGCCGCCCACCCTGCGCCCGTGACGAGGATGGCGCGGATCGTCGTGACGCGCCGCTCGCGGAACAGGCGGTGGAGGAGCAGGCCGGTGGCCGCCGCGAGCACCGCGGGAAAAAGAAAGCCGCCGAGCGTGCCGGCGTCGCGCCGGAACTCGCCGTCGACGAGGACGAACACGATGGGAAAGAGCATCGTGCCGCCGAGCAGGGCGAGGATCATCCCCGTATGGTGCAGGACGGCGTGCGTCGTGTCGAACCGGTTGCGCAATGCGAACTCCCTCGAGACAAGGCCAGGCCGGAGTATAGCATGCCGGCCGCGCGCGCGTCAGCAGAATGCCTCCCCGGCCGCGACGGCCGGGCCGGAGCCGAAAACGCGTTTGAAAATCGTTCGAAACGGGACCATCATCCGAACGTATACAGGATTGTGGCGGAAAGCGGATTGGTCGCGAAAGGCTGACGATGGCCGAGCAGGCGCATGCCGAGCTCATCGAGAAAAGCGTCAGGGTATGGAACGAGTGGCGCCAGTCGGACCCGCGCGCCGTTCCCGACCTCTCCGGGCGTCGGATCTCGAACCGCCGGCTGCGCGGCGCGAATCTCCGCGGCGCCCGTCTCGCCGGCGCGCTTCTTCCCGGCGTCGACCTCCGGGGGGCGAACCTCGAGGGGGCCGACCTGCGGGGAGCCGACCTGATGGAGGCCGACCTGCGGGGGGCGTGGCTGGCGGGCGCCGATCTTCGGCGGACGAACCTCATGGGCGCCAACCTGAAGCGGGCCGATCTCTCCGGCGCCCGTCTCGAGGACACGATCCTCTTCCGCGCCGACCTCGGCGAGACGGGCTGCGTCTGCAAGTGCCTCTGGTTCGAGCTTCTGATGGATTTGGCGGACGGCCTCCGGAACGCCGAGGAGGAGGGCTTCTGCTTCGAGGAGATGGCCGACTCGCGCATCGAGAGCCAGTTCATCGCCACGCGCAACAGCCGGCTGGAGATCGTCCTCGCCGATCCCGTCTCGACGCGCGTGGGATACGAGATCCTCGGCGCGCTCAACCGGCTCTACCGCGAGGTCTCGCACGAGGAACTGCTCGGCCCGATGATCAAGGTGGGCCTGCCGGGCGCAAAGGAAGCAGGCGACCGATGAACCTGATCACCTTCAAGGGTCGGACGACGATCATCCGGGGGCTCGCCGCGTGGTTTCTCTCCCCGGTGCCCGGCCTGCCGCCGCTGCCGGAGGAACTCGTGGCAGGCCTCGAAGAGCTGGCCGCCGACGAGGAGGTCGATGCGGGCGTCCTCGGGCGCGTCGCCGGTTTCCTCGCGGCAAACGGCACGCCGCACGCCACGATCAAGCGAATGGCGGAAAACGATCCCGGGCGGCTCGTCCGCCTCGCCCGCGACGTCGAGGCCATCGATCGGCGGCTCGCCGACGGCGCGATCTCCTCGGTGCGCGTCGTCGAGGAGCGCGGCGACTGACGCGGCGCCGGACCGCCGGACGCGAAACGGGGAGGGCTTCCAACAAGGGGCCCTCCCCGTCGGCGTTCCGTCTTCCCCGTCGCGTCAGCGGAGCAAAACGAGCTTGCGGGCGTGCGAGGCGCCGCCGCTCTCGAAGCGGCAGAAGTAGACGCCGCTCGCGACAGGACGGCCGTTCTCGCCCGCGCCGTCCCAGACGAGGCGATGGATCCCTTCCTCGTAGACCTCGCCGGCGGCCAGGCGCCTGACGAGGCGGCCCGCCGCGTCATGGATCGCGATGGCGACGGCTTGCTTCTTGGCCACGTAGAACTCGATCGTCGTGGCCGGGTTGAAGGGGTTCGGCCACGAGCCGCGGATGCCGCTCCGGGGCAGGGGCGGCCGGTCGTCGGAGCCGGTGACCGTCCATTCGGGGATGCCGCCGAGCTTGAAGACGGTCGAGGTGCGTCCCGACGCGTCCACGGCGACGAACTTTACGAGATAGACGCCCTCGCCGAAGCCGGTCGTGTCCCAGACGAGCGTGTCGAGGAGCCCGCCGCCGCTCGCCGGCGCGCCGTCGACGAGGATCCAGCCGCCGGCCGAGGGAGCCTGCACCGCCGCTCGCGAACCGCCGCCGTCCGACGGCGGCGAGACCTTCACGTATCCCTGCACCCGCGTCGGCCCGTCCCCGATCTTGTAGCCCTCGAGGACCGGTCGTCCCTGGCTGTCGGTGCCGACGGGGTAGTTGTTGTCCGCCGTCGAGCCGCCGTTCCACGGATCCATGAAATCGAGACCGTACTTGACGCAGTAGGCGCTGTACTCGGGGGTGTTGACCTCGTAGCAGTGGGAGCCCTTCGATCCGAGGGTGACGAAGTGCCCGCGCGGCTTCTTGCCGGTCGGCGTCTGCACCGAATCGCCGAAGAGCGGGATCACGTCCTCGTTGTCCGACTCGAACTCGTTGAACATCGCGGCGACGTCGTCGTAGTTGTTCACCTCGTGGTAGGAGACGTCCCATCCCGTCTGGCCGTGGCGCGCGAGGTACGAGGTGATCCCCGCGACCATGCCGCCGGTGGACGTGCCGGCCGTCCCCGTCGTGCCGACGTCCCCGCGCAGCTCGCGGGCCACCTCCGCGCCGGTCTGCTCGGGCTTCGCGCCGTCGCCGTTCGGATGCTCGAGCGCCGGGTGGCCGTTGTCGGCGAGCCATTTCAGGCAGCTCGCGCCGGCCGTCGGGCCGCACGATGCCGAGTCGAGCTTCGTCGGCGTCTCGCCGGAGAGGCCGAGCTGGTCGATCGTCTCGAGCGTCCGGCTGTAGTCGGGGGCGATGGGGAGAACCCACATCTGCGCCTGCTGCGACTGCTCGTCGAGGATGCGCACGATCGCCCTGAGCAGCTCGCCGAGACGTGCGACCATCAGCGAGCCGGGGGGGCTCGAGACGATCTCGGGCCGGAGAGGCGTCGGGTCGAGCCAGATGGTGCTCGAATCGGCGAAGGCTCCGCCGTCGAATTCCACCTTGAGATCGACGTAGCTTCCGAAGGGGTCGAACAGGTTGGCGTCGAGGGTCGCCGCGTATCCGTCGCCCTCGCCGGCGTCGAAGACCGTGGCGGCGCGATAGTCGCTTCCGTCGTCGTCGAGGGCGAAGGGGATCCACGGTTCGAACGAGCCGCCCGGCCGCCAGAAGAACTCGGTGACGCCGGGGGGCGGGCCGTTCGTGAGGAAGGCGCTCATGTGCACGAGCCCCGTCTCGTCGGCTTGTGCCTCGTCGGAGGCGTAGACGGTCGGCACGAGGAGATGCGCTTGCGGGGGCGACCAGGGGAGCGTCTCCTGCCGCCACCAGGTCACCTCGCCGACCGGACCGCCGTACTGGTCGAAGAGGGGGACGGGTGCCGGCGATGCCGGCGCGTACCGGTCGAAGAACGGGGGGAACTGGCGGACGGTCGTCTCGATGCGCAGGGGAACGTCATTCGTCAGGATCAAGCCGGGCAGCTCCTCGGGGAGCTCGATCTCGAAGAAGACGTCGAAAAAGCTCTCGGCGGGAAAATCGGGATCGGGAGGCGGGAATTCGATCTCGCCGGGCGTTGGCAGGCCCGACATGTTCCCCCGGACGAGGACGGGCGGATCGCTCGAGACGAGGTCCATGGCGACGATCTCCGTCTCGATCATCCAGCCCGGATCGGCGAAGATCGGGTCGGACCAGGCAATCTCGCAGGGCCCGAAGACGCGGACCGTGTCGCGGAAACCGCTGTACAGCTCGATGCCTATGAACAGTTCGCCGTTGACCGTCTCCTGATGCGCGAGCTGCGCAGCGGCGGGGGCGGCGGCGAGGCAGAGCAGGACGGCGAGGGCGGGCAGGATGAGACGGGGCGTCGTCACGTCGGACCTCCTTCGGGTCGGGGCGGGTAGGGCCTCGGCGCCGGCCGGCGCGGCCATGCCGCGGCGGCGCCGCCGGATGCCGGGCCCGGCGATCGTCGGGCGAATCACGATGGCGAGATTTTTCCCCTGTATGCCATAACGGCCGGAAGCCGCTCCTCCGGCAGCCGCGTTCTTTTCGGATGCGCGAGTGCTAGTATAGCAGAAATGGATATTGTATTCAACGATTTGTGCGGCATGGCGCTGGCGGCGGGGGGAACGGCCGGCTCATCGCGGGGCGAAGACACGGACCCGGTCGTTCCCCGTGTCGAGGAGAAAGAGGAGCGCGCCGACGGCGACGCCCTCGGGGCGTTCGAACTGTCCCTCTCCCGTTCCCTCTGCGCCGAGGACCGCGTCGAGGAGGCCGTCGGCGGTGAAACGCTGGAGGCGGCCGTTGCCATAATCGACGACGAGCACGTACCCCGCGGCGTCGACGGCGATGCCGGCGGGGCAGTCGAAGAAACCGGGATCGACGCCCTCCCCGCCCCACGCGAAAAGGAACGTTCCCTCCGTCGTGAATGCCTGGACGCGGTGGTTGCGGCATTCGGCGACGTAGACGCGGCCCCCGCGGACGGCGATGTCGAGGGGCGTGTCGAACTCGCCGGGGCCGTCGCCGAGACGTCCCCACGAGGAACGGAAGGAACCGTCCGGCGCGAAGGTCTGAACGCGGTGCGACGCGGCGTCCGCGACGTAGACCGTTCCCGCCTCGTCGACGGCGATCCCGGACGGCTCGAGGAACTCGCCGTCGCCGGTCCCCGCAGCGCCGAAGACACCGAGGAAGAGGCCGTTCGCGTCGAAGATCTGCACGCGGCGGTTTTGCGTGTCGACGACGAGCACGCGTCCCGACGGATCGACAGCGAGTTTGCCCGGGTATTCGAAGAGCCCGGGGGACGATCCCCGGGCGCCCCACGCGCCGAGGAACCCGCCCGCCGGCGAGAAGACCTGTACGCGGTGATTCCACGTATCGGAGACGTAGACACGGTTTTCGCCGAGCGCGATCCCCCGGGGCGTGTCGAAGAGCCCCTCGCCGGTTCCCAATCCGCCCCAGCCCCCGACGAGCGCGTATTCCTCCGTGGCGAAGGGTCCGGCGTCGAGGATCCGGCTCTCCCGCGAGAGCGGGCCGGCGAAGTGGGGACGGCCGCGGTCCAGGACTGACGGATCGGCGACGGCATCGGAGGCGAAGGTGCTCCTCAGCTCCCAGAACCAGACGGGGGGCGTCTCCGTGCGCGTCCGCAGGTCGAAGCCTGGCGCGAGCACGATCGCCACCGCGGGCCGGTCGTAGAGCCGGACGGCGACGTCGAGTACGGCCCCGACGGCGAGGGCGCCTCCGGTCGTTCCGTCGCAGGCGAGCACGGCCTCGTCGCCCGCGTAGAAGCGGTCGCCCGATCCCGTCCACGCCCCGCCGCGGAACGAGACCGTCGCCGTCGCGGGGACGCCGGCGAGCGCGCGGACGCCGGCCGAGCACCCCTCCGTCGTCAATCCGTCGAGCGCCCAGCTGATCGAGAAGGTGAGGACCGCTTCGCCGGCCACGGGGAGCGGGCCGATCAGGCCGGCGAAGGGGATGACGATCTCGACGACCGGCGCGCGTCCGTGCGCGTCCGCGCCGTCCGCTTCGACCGAGCAGCGGCAGTCGAAGCCCAGGATGCCGGTCACGGTCGCCTCGAGTTCGTCGAGCCGGCCGCCCGCCACGGCGAGGGAGAGATCGAGGCGTCCGGCGAAGGAGAAGAATCCCTCCTCGACGACGACGTTCGCCGGGACGGCGCCGCCGGCGCTCTCGATGAGGACGAGGCCGGAGAGATCCACGCCGGCCCCCGGCGCGCCGAAGCCGACGGGGAGGGTGATCGTTAGCGAGCCCGACCGGACGGCGTCGACGAGGGCGGCCGGCTCCGTTTCGACGAGAAGCGCTTCCCCGGCGCGATCGATCCCGATGACGCGCTCGAGAAAGCCGCCCGATTCCCCGCCCGCGAGGATGTCTCCCGGCTCCGGGATCCGCGCAGACGGGGCGGCGTCGAAAAGGAGTTCCCCGCCGGTTTGCTCCAGGAGCCGGAGCCCCGACTCCCCGCCGGTCACGATCACGTGTCTCGAGACGACGACGAGATCGACCTCCGCCGATCGCGGTTCCGAGGGGGAGTCGCCGCACCCGGCGACGAGGAGGGGGAGCGCGAGAAGCGCCGCCCGGCGCAACGCCGTCATCGCCCGTCGCCTCCCCTCGTCTCCGCCGGCGAAACAAGGATTCCCCACGCGTCGAAAACGGCGCTGGTCAGCGAGTCGGCCTGCGCGCGCTCGATGAACCAGAGCGGAAAGCCGATGTGCGCGCTCGGCGCGGCCGTCGCGCCGGGAGCGTCGGCGATCACGTCCTCGTAGCGCGTGAGCCACAGCGCCACGGCGCACCCGTCGACGGCTGACGACGAAGAGAAGGCGGTCATCCGGTACATCGGATGGAAGCACGCGGCCGAGGAAGCGGAGATGACGTCCATCCAGTACGGGGGGTCGAAGATCTCCACGGAGGGAAGGCCGCCCGGCCCGGGGGCGGCCGAATCGGGTGAGAACCAGCGTCCCTCGGCGACCGCCTCCGACCAGAGGGGAAGCCGCGCCGGGAGCAGGGGATACCGGGCGTTCACCGGGTCCGACGCGTCCCGCCTCGCGCCGACCATCACGTCGTGCCGGTCGAGGATGCGCGCGGGCATGCGGGGATCCCCGCGGAAGGAGCCGAGGACCTTGTCGAGAACGGTCACGCAGCCGTCCGCCGCCGGCATGCTCTCCGCGCCGCTCCGGTCCCCGTCGCAATCGTTGCGGGTGCCCGCGATCTCGCAGGAGAGGGACATCGGGAAGATGCGCGACGCGGGGGGGAGCGCGGCCGCGAGACCGCCGCCACGGTCGCCGAAACCGACCGACAGGAGGTGCCCGCCGCGCCGGAGGAAGAAGGAGACGAGATTCGCCTCGTCCCACGCGGAGGAACCGACCGCGCTCTCCGGGGTGAACCGTACGAGGCGCTCCCACGCCGTTCCCGACGTGCCGAAGGTCCAGACGACGTTCCGGTACCGCCCGAGGAGGTCGGCGCCGGGAGGCAGGAAGCGATTGCCGTCGGTGTCGTAGACGTCGCGGAGCGGGTCGAATCCCGTGGCCCGCGAGAGGAGCCCGAGCCAGAAGGCGTCGTGGTCCGGCTCGGCGGGAAAGGAGAAGTCGGGGAAGGGCCCCGCGGTCGAATAGAGGTCGTCGACCCAGAGCAGCGGCCGGTCCATGGGGAAGGGAACGACGACGATCTCGAAGCGGCCCCGCGTGATCTTGCCCGCCTGGTCGAGCGCCTCGACGGCGAAGACGTGCGTTCCCGCGTGGAAACGGGCCGTCGCCGAGCGGGTGTCGGCCGGGTCGAAGGGCGCCGTCCACGCATCGAAATCGGGGACGTCCCAGCCGTGGCGGAACCCGGCGATCTCCCCGCCGTACGACGAGGCGTCGGCCCGCCACCCGAAGCGGAGCGCCGCCCCGGGGGGGAGCTCGCGGCCCGCGGGATTCGCCCTGTCGCCGACGAACAGCTCGGCGCCGAGCGACGGCTCGCGGATGGTCAAAAATGGCCCCTTGCTCGTGCCGACCCGGTAGAGCCGGGCGTTCGTCCCGGTGGAGAATGTGCGCGTGACGTGCCCCTCGCCGTCCCGCGCCTGGACGGCGAAGAAATGGACGCGGCCCGAAACGGGCGTCTCGTCGTCCCCGATGACCGTCATGCGCGCCGAATCGCCGGGCGCCTCCCACGCGATCCACCGCGACCAGCGGTTTTCGTACCGGTCGGGTCGGCTCGCGAGGTCGCCGACGATGTCGAAGCCCGGATCGTACGCGCCGGCCGTGTCGGTCACCATGGTGAAGAGATGGCGGACGGCGGCGGGCGGTTCGGTTTCCGCGGGGCGCCAGCGGAAGATGGTCGTCGCAAGATAGGCGGGGATGCCCTGCGTCCAGGCGGGCGCCTCGATCACGAGGAGCGGATCCTCGGGGCGATCGATCCCGGGGCGGGCCGGGCCGTCGTCGCAGCCGGCGAGAAGGAAAAGCGCGGCGGCGAGCGTTCCCATGCGGATCGGTGTCGTCGTGCGGACCATGTCCGCAGTATACACGAACGGGAGGCGCGGCTCCAGCCGCTACGGGCGGGACCGCTCGCTTCGGCGGCAAAGCGAAAAAAGCCACCGGACGAGCATGGATATCGCGTAGGCGGCCACGAGGACGAGGACGATCGTCGCGCCCGAGGCGATGTCGACGATCGCAGAGACGAGGAGCCCGGCGACGGTCAGGACGACGGCGACCGCGGTCGACCACAGGATCAGGCGGTCGAGGCGCAGCGTGAATTGCCGGACGATGACCGTCGGGATCGTGAGAAGCGCGATGACGAGGATGATGCCAGCCACGCGGACGAGGACGATGATGCTGAGTGCCACGAGGCAGAGGACGAGCAGGCGGATCGCCCGCACGGGGATGCCGCGGAGCCGCGCGAACTCCTCGTCGAAGGAGGTGGCGAGCAGTTCCTTGTAGAAGAGGAGCACGAGCGCGATGATGACGGCGTCGAGACAGAGCATGACGATCACGTCGGAGAAGGGCACGGCGATGATCGAGCCGAAGAGGAAGCCGAAGAGGTCGGGGGCGTACCCGGGGGCGAGCTCGATGAAGAGGACGCCGAGCGCCATGCCGAGCGCCCACATGATGCCGATGGCCGCCTCCTCGCCCGCGCGGTCCCGGCGGCCGACCGTTCCGACGGCGGCTGCCGAGAGGATGCTGAAGGGGATCGCCGTGAGCACGGGGTCGACGCCGAGGAGGTAGCCGAGGCCGATCCCCCCGAACGCGGCGTGGGCGATCCCGCCGGCGATGAAGACGATGCGGCGGACGACGATGAGGGTGCCGACGATCCCGCAGGCCACGCCCACGAGGACGGCCGCCATGAGGGCGTTCCGCATGAACTCGTAGTGCAGCAGGTCGGTCACTCGTGGTCTCCCAGGACGCGGTGGGGCACACCGTGGGCGATGATCTCGATCGGGCACTCGTACGTCTCGACGAGGTGCTCGATCCCCTCGGCGGTCGATCCGTGGTAGTAGAGCCTCCGGTTGAGGCATGCCACCTGCTCGACGTAGGCGGAGAGGGCCGTGACGTCGTGCGTGACGAGGATGATCGCCATGCGGTCGTTCAGCTCGCGCAGCATCGAGAAGAAGGCGGCCTGCCAGCGGCTGTCGATGCTGGAGGCAGGCTCGTCGAGGATCAGCAGCTCGGGGTCGGCGGCGAGCGCGCGGGCGATGAGGGCTCGCTGGCGTTCGCCCCCCGAGAGCTCGCCGATCGCGCGATCGGCCCGGTCGCTCATCCCCACCCGCCCGATCGCTTCGCCTGCCGCGTCGAGGTCCGCCCGCCCGTACCGTCGGCCGAGGGGCGCGTGGCCGAGCCGTCCCATCAAAACGACGTCCGTCACGCTCGCGGGAAAGGCCAGATCGACGTCGAAGAGCTGGGGGACGTAGCCGATCCGCCGGCGCCCCGCCGACGGCGGGCCGCCGAAGACGCGCACGCTGCCCCGGTCCGGCTCGACGAGGCCGAGGATGATGCGCAGGATCGTCGTCTTGCCGCCGCCGTTGGGGCCGATGATGCCGAGAAAGTCGCGTTCGCCCACGACGAGATCGACATCCTCGACGGCGAGGAGCCGCCCGAAGGAGCAGGAGACCTTCTTCAGTTCGACGATGGGCGCCCGTTCCATGCGCGGGATTCTAGCAGGTTCACTCGAGGGATGCACCAAAAGCTTCGGCCGCCGCCCGCATCGTCGCGAGGTAGTCGCGGCCGAGCGGATCGACGAAAACGACCCGTCCGCCGATCTCTCGCGCGACGATCTCCGCGCTCCGGACGGTGAACTGCGGGGAGGCGAAGATCACCACGATGCCGAGCCGGCGCGCCGTTTCCACGAGCTCGGCGATACCTCGCGCGGACGGCTCCTTTCCCTCGTGCTCGATCGCGATCTGCTCGAGCCCGTAGTCGCGGGCGAAGTATCCCCACGAGGGATGGTACACGAGGAAGCGCCGCCGGCTCGCGTTCGCGAGGGACGCGCGGATCGCCCGGTCGAGCGCGTCGAGCTCGGCGAGAAGGGAGTCGAGGCCAGCCTCGTACCGCCCGGCGTGCGCCGGATCGACGGCGACGAGCCCGTCGCAGGTATTCCGGGCCATGACGGCGGCGTTCCGGGGGGAAACCCACACGTGGGTGTCCGTCTCCGGCGCCTCGCCGCCCGCGACGTGCGCCGAGGCGGGCGCCGGCTCGATGCCCTCGGCCGACACGACGAGCGGGATGTCCGGGTTGGCCGAACGGATCCGGTCGAGCCAGGCGATCTCGAACTCGATCCCCGATCCCACGGCCACGTAGAGGGCCGCGTCGGCGACGGCGGCGAGCTGCGAGGGGGATGGCTCGTACTGGTGAGGGCTCGCGCCGGACGGCACCATCACCGTCACGTGGACGAGGTCGCCGCCGATGCGCTCGACGAACTGGGCCTGCGGGGGGATCGAGACGACGACGCCGAGCCGGTCGCCGTCCGGCGCCCCGCCGCAGCCTGCGGCGAGGGCGGCGAGGAAGGCGGCGAGGGCGATGAGCGAGGTACGTGTCACCTGAGCAGCACCATCTTTCGCGAGACGACCGGGCCACCCGCCGCGAGGCGGCAGACGTAGACGCCCGAGGCCGCCGGGCGCCCCGATCGGTCCCGTCCGTCCCAGTTCCGGACGTGTTCCCCCTCCGAAAGCCACTCGTCGGCGAGCCGCGCGATCTCGCGCCCCGCCGCGTCGTGGACGGTGACGACGGCCCTCCCCGCCGCGGGGAGGCTGAAGCGGACGACGGTCGACGGGTTGAAGGGGTTCGGATAGACGCCCAGCGCCGCGCGGGCGGCGGGAGTCGGATCGCCTCCCGTGTGCGACAGGAATGTGAAGACGATGCGGTCCGCCTGGAAGAAATGGTCCTCGACGCAGCGCAGGCAAACGGTGCAGGCGGCCTCGGGCAGCTCGACGACGTCGCTCCCGGCGACGGTCAGCAGGCTCGATCAGCCGTAGCCGACGCCGGTGAAGAGAAACTCCGTCGTGTCGGCCGCCCCCGAGACGTCGCCCGTCACGACGAGGACGAGGCGGTAGGCCTCGGCGCTGTTTCCCCGGCAGACGAGGCGCGGCTGGTAGATGCCGGGCTCGAGGGCTGCGACGTGGTACTCGGTCCATTCCCCGGCGACGTCGAGCCCCTCGAGCAGGTAGTTGCCGCTGCAGTCGGGATCGAGCGCCGTCCCGATCGCCGTGCCGCCGAGGTCGAGGCAGGCGTCGTACGCCTCGGCCTCGATCTCGATCGTCTGGGCGCCGGCGGGAACGGCCCCGGCAGCGGCGAGCAGGGCGGCGAGGAGCATGTGCATGGCGTATCGCATCGTACCCGGATTATACCAGACGCGACGCGTTGGAGGCAATGCGCGGGATCGGCGCACGCGAAGCGGCGACGGTTTCGGTCGCATCCGCCGCCGTCGCACCCGGAACGCGCCGCCTCCGCCCGTCTGCCCTTATCTCAGCAGGACCGCCTTCTTCGTGAAGCGGAATCCGCCCGCGTCGTACCGTAGGAAGTAGATGCCCGAGGCGAGTTCGCGGCCCGCGTCGTCCCGTCCGTCCCAGTTCACGCGGTGGCGTCCGGCCTCCCTCGTCTCGTCGAGCAGCGTCCGCACGATCCGTCCGGCGACGTCGTAGGCGACGATGCGGACCCGCGCCTCGCCGGCGAGCGAGAAGGCGATCGTCGTGACGGGATTGAAGGGATTGGGGTAGTTCTGCGCGAGGCCGTAGACGAAGGGCACGGGGGGGGCGTCGTCGGCGCCGGTCACCGTCACGTTGACGGCGGCGCGCGCGGCGGCCATCGTCTCGGGGGGATTCATGCCCTGGGCGACCCATGCGTCGTAGAGCGTCTGGCCGGCACTGTTCGTCCGGTTCTCGTCGCGGAGGAACTCCACGTACTCCCTGCTCGTCGACTGGTAGAGGAGGGTGACGATCACCGAGTCGGCGGTCGAGGGAAGCCGGTAGGGCGTCTCGTCCCAGTACTGCCCGTCGGCGTACGCGTAGGCGACCGGGGGCGACTGGATCCCCTCGAACCCGGCGTTGGTGAACCCGCGCGGCGGGATGCGGTTGTCCGAGTAGATCGTGTCGTTCAGCACGAAGTGGAAGCTCTTTCCCGCGGGGATATCGACGATCTCGGACAGGGCGGGGCTGATCCCCGGGTGGATCTCGTAGACCTTGATCTGCGTGTCGTGGACGAGGTCGGCCGTCGCGAGGTCGTACGCGCCCGATTCGAAGACGGTCCGGCCCGACGCGTCGATCGCCCGGACGTGCAGCCACATCCGCCGGCCCTCGGGATAGCCGGAGGGGAGCTTGTGACCCGTCTCGTTCGTCACCCGCACCGTCACGCCGAACTCCTCGGGCGTCAGCTCCACCGCGGCGGCGAGCTGCAGCATCGTGCGCGCCCGCAGCGTGGCCGCGTCGAGCTGGGCCTGGTCGACCTCGTCGGGGTAGAACTGCCGGATGATATCGGTGACGAACGTGTTGCCGCCGGTGAAATCGTGGAGGCCGAGATCCTCGCGCGTCCGGCCGTCCGCCGCCGCCCCCTTCGCGACGACGTCGCGCATGTGGCAGTCCTGGCAGGTCGAGACGTAGCCGTCCGGCTTGGCGCCGGCGAACTGGGGCGCGTAGACGCCGGTCGATGCGTACTCGCTCTCCGACCACTCGCTGTAGGTGCGCTCGATGGGCATCATGTTGCGCAGGTCCATGTCGGGATGCCCCTCGTCGAAGGCGTTCGGCGCGTAGTCCAGGGTCGTCAGCCGGGAATAGACGGGGCTGCTCACGTCGTGGCAGATCCCGCACAGGTCGGCCGACCGGTGGTAGGGAGACTCGACGAACTGGTGGGCGGCGAGGGCGTCGGCGTAGGGCCCACGCCTGATCGGCGCCGGGTCGTTGATGAACTGGCCGTTCGCCGGTGCGAGCGGAAGCGGGTCGATGCCGGCAAGGACCGCCTCGTCCTCGACGGGATCGATCCCCGGGTCGTACTCGTGATCGACGATGCGGTGGCAGAAGTCGCACTGCACGCCGTGGCGGTCCTTGACGTTCAGGAGATCGCCGCCGGTGTCGGTCGACCGTCCTTCCTGCCAGCCGCCGGGGGAGTGACAGCGGATGCAGAGATCGCCCACCGACGGGGCGTCCTGCTCGGCGACCGCCATGCAGGCGAAGAAGAAGGGATCGCGGGCCGCCTGCCCCATCATGCTGCCGCGCCAGTTGTACCACGCCTCGTTCGCCGTGTCGTAGTTGCCGTGGCAGGTGGCGCAGGAGAGGTCCGGGTCGTCGAGGATCGCCCCCTCGTGCGGTTGGGTGCCGCTCATGTCCATGTCGCGCATCGTCGTCGGCACGGCGCCGTCCGTCCGTCCCTCGATCGTGAAGTCGGCGCCGCTCTCGCCGACGCCGGGGTTGCCGGCGTTGTCCCACGCGACCACCCGGATACGGCTCGCCGGTCCCGGACGGTTCGGCACGAACCACGAGAATCCGGTGCCGGCCGGCTCGTTCGACGCGACGGGCAGCCACGAGGCGCCGCCGTCGCCGGAGAGATAGACGTCGATCGCGGAGATGCCGCTCGCGTCCTCGGCCGTGTAGGAGATGGCGAAGTAGCTCTCGGCCTGCGCCACCTCGCCGCCGCTCGGCGAATGGACCGTCACGGCCGGGGCAATCGTGTCGGTCGCGCCCGCGGGGGTGACGTAGGGGAGGATCTCGGAGACGACCACGTTGAGGGCGAGGTGGTAGTTGCCTGCCGTGTAGCCGGGGAATGTGGGCGTATTGGAGAAGTTGACGATGTCGGAGGCCTCGATCCGGTTGCGGAAGCCGTCGGCGTCGGAGTCGACCTCGCTCACGGCGAGGATCGCCTCGGTCGCGGTGAGGCCGTTGTTGAGCCCCACCTCCACGGCGAGGCCGAAGGGATTGCGCTGCCCGCTCCCGGCGAAGTCGAAATGGCAGACGCCGCAGTGCCCGGCGTTGCTCGGCAAATCGTCGAGAACGCTCCCGGTGGCCTCGGGATAGACGTCGAAGAACGCTTTCCGGAAGGGGTTCCTCGCGCGGGAGTCGGGTGCGAGGATCATCGAGACGGTGACGGTACCGATGATCGCGAGAACGAGAACGGCCCGCGGTCCGGCGAATCGCGGCCGAGCGTTCAGTCCCGGCATGGCATTCCCCCCGTTGTGCGTTGAGACATGACGCCTGTAATTCGTATTGATTCGTAATTATAACAGAAGCGGCACGCATCTTTCAACATGACAGGTGGATCTCGATATATTGGAGGGGATTGCCCGTTGCGGTCGTTCGCCCGAGGTCAGCGGAGCAGTCCCTTGACGCCGCTCCAGGTCGCCTCGTCGACGGCTGTCGTGTCCGGGAGGAATTCGCGGTGGTAGATCTCCATGTTGCCGTCGCGTTCGTCGACCCACCCGACGTGGAGATCGCCGCCGCCCGCGGCGCGGAGGCAGCAGAGGCTCGCGCGGGAGAGGGGGCCGGAGATCCTGAGCTCTCCGCTCCACGCTCCCGCGGCGAGGCGGCGGAAGAAGACGCCCGGCAGCTCGGCCGACGGTGTCGCCGCCCAGTAGACGAGGACGATCTCCTCCCCGTCCGCGTCGAGGCTCGGGTGGTAGTGGGTGAAGTCGCCGGAGGTGACGACGGCGGCCGGGTCCCATCCCGCCGGTCCGCGCCGGCGCCACGCGATCTGTTCGTGGACGGCGGCGACGTCGATCCAGGCGACATGGACGGCGCCGTCCGGGGCGACGGCCACGCTCGGGCGCATCGCGTCGGCGGCCGGGTCGGAGACGAGCTCCTCGGGGCCCCATGCCCCGTCGAGGCGGCGGTAGAAGATCTTGCCCGCCGCGCTGCCGGGCGGTTCCTCGCGGGTGTCCCACCAGACGACGTGCACGACGCCGCCGGGACCGACGGCGAGGGAGGGAACCATCCGGTCGCCGTCCCCCGCGTCGGTCAGCGCCTCGGCCGCCGACCAGAAGGCGAGGTCGAAGACGCGGTAGCGGATCTCGAGGTGGCCGCCCGCGTCCTCGTTGTAGACGAGGTGGATGCGCGTGCCGTCGGCGGCGATCGACGAGGCGAAGGAGTCGCCCGTCGTCTCCGTCACGCGCGTCTCCGCCCCCCAGGAGCCGTTCCAGACGCGGTGGTAGATCTCCTTGTTGCCGTCGCGGCTGTCGTTCCAGACGAGGTGGAGGCGTCCCAGCGCGTCGAGGGCGAGCACGGGCCGCGCCGACGGGGCCGCGTCGGCGGTGAGACGCTCGGGCGCCGACCAGGCGCCGCCCTCGCGGACGAGGTGGTAGATCTCGCGGTTCCGGTCCCGCTCGTCCACCCAGACGACGTGCAGGCGGCCCGCCGCGTCGACGGCGAGCCACTTGCCGTTGTTCGGGGCGGTGTAGGAGACGGCCGGGTCGTCGGTGAGGCGCGTCTCGGTCTGCCAGCCGGCCGCCGGCGCCCGCGTCGCCGCGATGGCGACGAGGAGGAGCGCGGCGAGGAGCGCGACGCTGCGGGGAACGGTATGCCGGTTGCGGTTCGTGCACATGTCCGTTTCAGAGTATAGCACGGCGGAGAGGCCGGGGAAAGCGGGCTGCAGCGTCAGCGCACGGAGCGCTTGATCGCGCCCCAGCTCCGCCGCTCGACCGCCGTCGAGCCGCAGCCCTCCGGGAGGGCCCCGATGAGCTGGCAGAAGATCCCGTTCGGGTTGTTGACGGGCAGGCAGGGAGAATCGCTTCGCAGCAGGTAGTCGCCGGCCTCGAGCCCGCAGAAGAAAGGATCGATGAAGAGGTTGCCGCCGCCGTCGACCGCTCCCGGCGGCAAGGCGTCGCCCGCGTCGTTTCCCCAGAGGCAGCAGCAGCCGACGACGGCGGTCGCCGACGGGGCGGCGGCGATCCCGTCGCCGCGGTTGAAGGCGACGATGCTCTTTTCGCAGGAGAGGATCGAGATGTCCCGCACCTCGATGCCGTCGCCGGCGGGGGCGCGGTTGCCGCAGATCGTCGAGCGCAAAACGTCGCAGGAGCCCTCGCCGCAGACGAGGATGCCGCCCCCGCCGACGCTCGCCTCGTTGCCGGCGACGACGCAGCGGTCGACGGTGACCGTCGAGTAGTAGGAGAGGATTCCCGCTCCGTCCTCGGCGGTGTTGTCCGTGACGATGCAGTTCCGCACGATCGAGCTCGCGTTGGAGAGGCCGAAGGCGACGGCGCCGCCGTGCCGCGTCGATTCGTTGTGCGTGAAGACGCAGTCCTCGATGAGGACGCCGCGGCTCACCGAGCAGCTGAAACCCCCGCCGAACTCGGCGCGGTTGTCCTCGAAGACGCAGTCGCGGATCGTGTCGTAGGCGATGTGCGTGAAGAACCCGCCGCCGCAGCGGTCGCCCCAGTCCCCCGCCTCGCCGCCGCGGATCGTGAAGCCCTCGAACGTGATGTGGTTCATCCCGTGCAGGTAGACGACGCGGCTCATTCCCTCGGCGTCGAGGATCGTCGCCGCCGGCCCCGCCTCGCTCCTGACGACGAAGCCCTCGCTGCGGTCGAGGAACCGGATGAATCCCCTCTCGTCGCCCGTTCCCTGGCCGGTCCACGACCAGACGCCCGGCCCGACGAGGACGGTGTCGCCGGCCTGCGCCGTGTCGATCGCCGCCTGGAGCGTCGGCAGGTCGCCGGAGCCGTCGACGGCGACGCGCCAGGTCGCGCCGCCGGCGGGTGATGCAAGGACCGCGGCGGCGAGCAGGAGGGCGCAGGCGGCCGCCGCGCGCAACGAAGGGGGATCTGCGGATCGACCCATGGGCGACTCCGTGTTCGTCGGGTGGGGAATGGCAGGCGCCAGCCTCGCGCGCCGATCGCCGCGCACCTTGTCATACGCTCGCCCGCGGGAAAATGTTCCGGCCCGGGGCGGGCCGATTCGTTTGCCGGATCGCCGCGCGGGGGCGAACCCGGTTGCGCGGGGGCGCGATCCGTGCCATGATGCGGCGGCAAGGAGGTTGCCGCATGAAGCATCGGACACGGAACGCGCTCGTTCTCGCACTCGTTCTCGTTTTCGCGGCCAGCGCGCCGCTCGCGGCGATGAGCATCCGCGGGGGGCTGCGCGTCGTGCGGATGGAGCCCGAGGGCGCCGACGCGGAGGATTTCAGCAAGGCCAGCTGGGGCGGGGGATTCTACGCCGTCTTCGTGCCGCCGGGCCAGGGGCTCTTCGCCGCCACGGCCGGTTTCGACGTCGCCAACATGCTGAGCCAGACGACGGAGTTCCGCGACCGCGTCACGGGGCTCAGGATCGAGCAGCAGACGAACCAGTGGTTCTCGCGCTTCTACGTGGGGGGGCGGGTCGGGCCTCAGGGACGCGGGATGCTCCGCCCCTACGCCGGGGCCAGCATCGCCCTCGTCTACTACAGCATCTCGACCGACGTCGTCATCCCCGACGACAGGGATTACGAGAACGAGATCCGGCAGAATCTCGAGAAAGAGTCCGAGGTGGCGTTCGGCTTCGATTTCTCGCTGGGCCTCGAGATCAAGGTGCACGACCGCGTCTGGATCGACGGCGGGGCGAAGTTCCTCAAGAGCTTTTCCGTGCCGCAGCAGCTCGGTCCCGACGCCGAGAAGATCCACCCCGAATACATCCAGTACTTCGCCGGCGTCGAGGTGGGTTTCATGTAGACCCGGACGCGCGGCGGCGATACGAACGGGGCGGCCCCCTCCGGGACCGCCCCGTTCCTTGTCCGCCCCGGCGCCGACGTCACCTCAGCAAGACCATCTTCCTCGTCTCCTCGAAGGGACCGGCGACGAGGCGGCAGAAGTAGACGCCGCTCGCCGCGCTGCGGCCGTCGTCGCCCCGGCCGTCCCAGGCGACCTCGTGGCGTCCCGCGTCGCGGCGCTCGTCGAGAAGGAGCCGGACGAGCCTGCCGGCCGTGTCGTAGACGCCGACGCGGACGCGGCCGGGCCGGGCGATGCCGAACAGGATCGTCGTGGCGGGGTTGAAGGGATTCGGGTAGTTCCGGGCCAGGAAGTCTGCCGGGGCCGGCGGGGTCTCCCCGCCCGTCACATTCCCGGGACCGAGCAGGGCCACCGGGCTCTCGTTGCCGTGGACATCGAGGGCCGTCACCTTGTACCAGAACCCCGCGTCCCACGTCCAGCCGTCGTCGGTCGCCGCCGTGTCGGGGGTCGAGGCGATCATGTTCCCCGCGCCCGGCGCGAATTCCGCATTCGCGCCCCGGTAGACGCGGTAGCCGGCGAGATCCTCCTCCGCGTTCGGGTTCCAGTGCACGTAGAGGGCCTCGGGGCCGTGGAGCTGCTCGCCGGCGAGACCGACGGGCGGTTCGGGGGCGAGATTGTCGACCGACCAGCCGCTGTCCGGTTCGCTGTCCCACCAGACGAAGGGGTCGGCCGCGTGGGCGGCGACGAGGAAGTGGTGGACGCCGCCGTTCGCGTTGGTCGAGTCGTAGAGGGTGGCGGCGCTCATGGCGTATTCCTCGAAGCGGTGCGCCTCGACGTTGCCGATCCATTCCCACGCGGCCGCCGCCGCGCCGATGGGCGCAGTGCGCCAGGCCGTGCCGGCGAAGTCCGGACCGATCGCCGAAAGGGGCGTCTCGGCCGGGTTGCCGCCGGAGAGGGCCATCGCCGCGGGAGCCGTGAGGCTCCGCCAGACGGAGTAGTGGGTGATCGTCTCGTCCGGGAACCGGTCGAGGGGGCTCGCCGCCCAGGTCAGCGTGACGCGGCCGCCCTGGTCGTCCGGCACGTCGTCGACACCCGCGATCGCAGGGGCGGGGTATCCCCAGACGCCGAAGCCGTCGAGTCGAAGGGCGTAGATGTCCATGCCCTGCGTCTGCCAGTCGCGCTGGTCGATCCAGGCGACGAGCGTCCCCCCCTCGCCGTCGGCGGCGAGCAGGGGACTGTGCCGGGTGTACGTGTCGTCCACGAAGGGGATCCCGCCGGCGTCCCAGAGCGGAACGCCGGCGGCGTCCACCTTCTGGGCGTAGAGATCGGCGTAGAGGTTGCGGTCGTCGGCCCAGACGAAGAGGAATTCCCCGGCTGCCGTCTCGATCGCCTCGGCGGTGTACTGGTTGCGGGCGCGGGCGCAGATCGCCTCGCCGTCCGCCGTCCAGAGCATGTTGCCGAACCAGTCGACCCGCTGCGCGTAGAGATCCTCGTCGATTCCCCGGTTGTCGCGCCACCAGACGACGAGGTCGTACTGGCCGCAGGGTGCGACCTCCGGGTAGTACTGGCTCCCGGTCGCCGCGCAGACGGCGAGGCCGTTGGGAGTGCCCCACTGGCAGTTGACGCCGCTGAAGCGACCGGCGTAGATGTCGGTTTGCGAGCCGCTCCGCGCGTCGGCCCAGACGAGGAAGTAGCCGTAGTCGTCGTAGCCGTGCGGCAAAAGCACCGGGTCGTACTGGTTGTTGGCAGCGTTGACGAGCGCGTACCCGTCGGCGCCCCACTGGACGGCGCCCGAGGAGTCGACGTGCTGCCCGTAGAGATCGGTTTCCGTGTAGGGGCGGGCGTCCTCCCAGACGGCCACCGCGCCCGCGGGGCCGTAGCCGACGATGGCGATGTCCTCCTGGAACGACGTGTTCGTGCAGAGGGCCACCCCGTCGGCCGTCCACGCGACGGAGCCGTCGGCGCGGACGCGCTGGGCGTAGACGTCCCAACCGGTGGCGTTGCGGTCGTCCTGCCAGACGACGATCGCCCCGCCGAAGCCGTCGGCGGCGATCGCGGGGTAGCCCTGGTTGCGGGCGGCCGTGCAGAGGGCCACCCCGTCGGCCGTCCACGCGACGGAGCCGTCGGCACGGACGCGCTGGGCGTAGATGTCCGTGTAGCTGCCGCCCCTGAGATCGTACCACGCGACGATCACGCCGCCGGCGCCGTCGCTCACCGCGCAGGGATACCCCTGCTCGTCGGTATAATCGCAGACGGCCACGCCGCCATCGGCCCAGAGTTCGTTTCCCCGCTTGTCGATCCGCTGGGCGTAGAGATCGTGCTTGAGGTAGCCGCCCTCGTTCTCGTACCAGGCCCAGACGACGATCATGCCGCCCGCGCCGTCGGGGACGACGACGTGCTGTTCCTGGTCGTAGATGTCCGTCGAGACGGGATTGCCTCCCTCGGTCCAGACGGCGGCCGCCGGGGCGGCGGCGAGCGCGAGAAGGGCGAGGGCGAGCGCGCAGGAACGGATGCACCATCCGCGCATGGGAAGACCTCCTTCGCCGGAGACGCCTGATTGTGTGTGACTTGGTGAGCCGGCCCCTAGTATACCACGGCCGGGAACGGACCGCAACGACGGAGCAAACCACCTCCGGGCCGCGAATCACCGCTCCCGCAAGGCGTCGATCTCGGCGCGAAGCCGTTCGATCTCTTTTTGCTGCTCCTGGACGGCGCCGACGAGGAGCGGGATGAGCTGCACGTAGTCGATGCCGAGAACCCGGCGCAGCGCGGCGCCGTCGCCGCTTTCCGGATCGACCGGGTGGACGATCTCCCTGACGAGCCCGGGAAGGACCTCGGCGAGCTCCTGCGCGAGAAACCCGCGCCGGGTGCCGGTCGGGAGGTGCAGGTCCGCCGCCTCGCCGTCCCGCCGGAACCGGAAGGAGCGCGGCTCGAGGCGCATGATCCGGTCGAGCGCTCCGTCGAGGGGCGCGACCGCCTCCTTGAGCCGCGCGTCGGAATCGTTGTAGACGCTGCCGGAATAGACGATGTCGCCGTCGGCGAAGAGGGCGTAGCTGTTCGCCTGGACGGGCGCGGAGGCGTAGACGCCGTAGTTGGTGTCGCCGCCGTTGGCCTGCGAGAAGAGGCCGAACCGGGTGCCCGGTCCCGTCGCCGTCGCCCGGAGGTAGCCGGCGTACCGGACGCCGCTGCCCAGCGATTCGCCGTAGATGCCGAAATGGGAGGCGATCGCCGAACCGTTGGCCTGCCCGAGGACGCCGATGCTGCCCAGGGTGCACGTCCCGTAGGCGGTCCCGCACACGCCGACGGTGTAGTCGTCGCATGACTCGTTTCCCGAGGCCTCGCCGAAGACGCCGTAGACGCGCGCGAGATGCCCGCCGCCGTTGGCGAACCCGTAGGCTCCCGTTCGGCCGCCGATGAATTTGCCGCCGAAGCCCCAGCCGTCCGACGGGCACGAGAGGCCGAAGACGGCCGTCGCGTCGGTGTTCCCCCCGCCGAGGTAGTTCGCCCGGATGACCTGCGTGGTGTCGGCCTGGTGCGTCGAGGCGACGACCGCCGTCAGCGCCTCGGCCGATTCGACGCGCAGCCGCGCGTTCGGCGCCGCCGAGCCCACGCCGAGCCGGCCGTTCGCCTCGTCCCAGAAGAGCTCGTTCGTTCCGGCGAGGCTCGTTTCCCCGTCCCAGAGGGCGACCTGGCCCGCCAGGCCGCTTCCGCCGATCCCGCTCCCGCCCCCCGCGGCCTCGATGACGATCTCCTGGCCGGAGGGGGTGATCGTCACGTTGTCGCCGGCGACGAGCGCCACCTCGTCGCGAAGGCCGTTCAGGGCGCGGAGGACCTGTTCGTCGGCGATCTTCTCGCCCGTGACCGCCCCGCGAGCGATCTTCGCCCAGGTGACGGCGCTGTCCTGGACCGACGCCGCGCCCATGCTGTATGCCGCGGCGGTGAGCATGACGCGCGGGGCGAGTTCGGCCTCGCCGTCGACGGCGACGCCGAGCCAGAGGGGATGCTCGAAGAGCCAGGGCTCGAGAGGCGCGGCGAGGCCGAGCAGCGCGGTGAATATGCCTTTCTGCACGGTCACCGCCTGCCCTTCCATCCATAGGGGTGCGCCGCCCGTCTCGACGTCGTAGAGGCGGAACTCGACGGGGTAGCCGCCATCGGGGACGGCCGCGCCCCCGGCGTCGGTGAGGACGCCCTGGTAGCTGACGACGGCGGGAACCCCGGCACCGGCGGTCCCGGCGATGATGAGCGACAACGCGACGATGACGACGGCGGTTCTCATGGACGAGCCTCCTTCGCGGCAAACGAACACACGTGGTCGATGACGATGCGTAGGGTATGAGCCGAAGCGATTCTGACACGGGCGGGATTCGGTGTCAAACAATTGCCCGGGCGGCGGCCGTTCCGGGGAGTTGACGCGCGGCCGGGCGCGGGAGTTTTCTTTCGCGCGCCGCGGGGGATTTCGCTATACTACGGCCCGTGGCATGACGTGCGCCCGTAGCTCAGCTGGATAGAGCAACGGACTTCTAATCCGTAGGTCGCAGGTTCGAGTCCTGCCGGGCGCGCTTTCTGTTTTGCACAACATGTTGCCGGACCGAATGGTGGATGCGGCGGCTTCGTCGCAGCGTCTCGGGACTCCGACAGCCGTATCTTCACGGTCGGGCACGCTGCATTCCTGCCATGGTTCCCGTGCGGGATTCGGTGAAGTGCCGCCCGAGCGGCACTTTTAGTGTCAAAAGGCCGTGCGGTTGTGCCATAATTCAGTGCCGGCCCGGAAAAGATTCGTCGCGATCGATATCGTCCGCGAGATGGTCGCTTTGCAGGATGAAAAAGAGGAACAGGAACGAGAAGCGGCGTGCGCCCCGCGCGTTCAGGGGATGCCATGAATATCTCGCTCTCGCGGGAGTGGGGATGCTCGCGAGAATCCCCTTCCTCGGCGCATTCGATCTCGTCACCTATGACGGGACGTACTACATAAACCACGCCCGTTCGTTTTTCGATGCCGCGTACCGTGCGAGCGGCTTCCCGATCGGGTATCCGGTGGCTATCGCCCTGCTCCTTCCGATAGTGCGCGACGGCGTGCGTGCCGCGCAAGCTGTCTCCCTCATCGCGGGGGTCGGCTCCATCCTCGTCTTTTTCGCGCTGTGCAGGCGCTTCGTCGAGCGGCGCAACGCCCTCCTCGCGAGCCTGCTGCTTGCCCTCACGCCCCTGTTCATCCGGCTGTCGACGATCACCATGTCGGAGTCCCTGTACCTCTTCTGCGTGCTCGCGGGCCTCCTGCTCTTCGCGCAGAAGAGACATCTGTATTCCGGGCTGCTCTTCGGCGCGGCGGCGATCACGCGTCCCGAAGCGCTCGGCGTGCTCGTCGTGCTGGCGATCGTCATGATACGCCGGCCGAAACAGCTGCTCGTTCTTCTCTCGGGATTCGTCACCATCTATGCACTCAATGTCGCGGCCCAATCGCTGTCCGGGAATCACCTCGTTCTGATTTCCAAGACCGGCCTTTTCGGAACGAGCGCCGAACAATGGAAGCTGCGCGAGGGATGGCTGGCATTCGCCGGGAGTGAGCAGGCGATCGAGGCAGTGCGCGGCAACGACGGGATCCTTGCGGTCGCGGCCGATTACCTGAAGCGTATGCCGCGGGAGCTATTTTTGCTGGCTCGGCACGTATCGCCAGTGCTCTTTCTCCTGGGGCTTCTCGGCATGTTCAGGAAGCGCTCGTTCCTGCTCGCCGCCATGATCTCGTTTCTTCTTTTTCCCCCGTTCACGTTCAGGAGCGAGCCCCGCTTCATCTATCCGTACATCCCGCTCCTGCTGCTCTACGCGTTCGTCGCCGTCGAGGGCATAGCGAGGCGCGGGTACCGGAATGCTGCATTGGCGTTGGGCGTTCTGTCGTTCGGCGCCTGTTGCATCCTGAACAGTGACCAGGTGACGCAGCCGGTGTCGAACGGGTATGGGTGGGCGAAGCGGCTAGGGCGCCGCTTCGACGGGCAGATTTCTCCGGTCGATGCGGTCGCCGACCGGAAACCGTTCTTCGCCTTCTATGCGGGAGGGCGGTACGTCGAGATCCCCGTCGGACCGTACGACACGACCCTCGGCGAGCTATGGAAGAACGAGGTCGAGTATCTCGTTCTTCATCCTCCGCTCATCCATGTCATTCGGCCGAAGCTTCGGCCGATCCTCTACGACGAGGCGGTCGTGCGGGGCGAGTTGAGATATTCGCAGATCTACTTCGCCTCCGGTGTCGCGGCGATCTACCGGCGGAACGCGCGTGCCGGGGAACTCGAACGGCGGCGCCTCGTCCCTGAAAGCGGTATGCGCTGCTCGGGCCCGGCATGGTCTCCCGATGGAAAAAGTATCGCGTACCGGACGATCGATCGATACGGGAGAGGAGAGATCCGCGTGATTTCGATCGGGGGCGGGCAACCCAGGCGCATCGCGGTCGGGGAGGGAATCGAGGATCCCGTCAGTTGGGCGCCCGACTCAAAGCGGATCGCGTTTTCGCGACTGACCGGCGAGGGGTACGAGATCTGCGTATTGGACGCGTCGGATCACGTAGAGTCGGTGATCGTGGCGGACGGCAGGAACGTGTCTCCCTGCTGGTCGGGCGACGGCGGGGAGATCGTGTTCTGCTCGGATCGCTCGGGCGGGAGCGAGATATGGGTGAATGATCTCGAGACCGGGCGATCGGAGCGGCTCACCGCTGTCGGCGGAATAAGCTATCCCGCTCTCTCGCCCGACGGAAGACGTGTCGCGTACATACGGAAGGGCGACGGCCTGTGCGTGCTCGACAGGCGTTCCGGCGCCGTCGTCACTGTCGAGTCGCCCAAAATGGTTCATTTCAGGCCGGCTTGGAGCCCGGACGGCGGATTCATCGCCGTCACGGCCAAGGACTGGGGGAACACGGATATATATGTCATGGGCGCCGATGGCCGGAATGCGCTGCTTCTCACCAAGGGGGGTGTCAAGGAAGGCATGCCGGCATGGAGTCCGGACGGCGAGTCCATCGCCGTCGTCTCGGTCACCGACAGCAGCATGGCCATCGACATCCTGACGGGCATCGCACCGTACAGGGACAGCATCCTCGAAAGGAACACGATAGAGGTGTTCAAATCTCCGCGGCAGGGCGCATCCCTGTAACGCGTGAAAGACGTAGTTGACTGCAGCCGCTGGAAGCCGAGCACCGGGCGGTGCGCCCGTCGATTCGTTTTCCCGCCTCATATCCCGATTGACGCTCGCGCGGCCGTCGCGTAGCATGATTCTCGAAGCGGCTGTTTCAATCAATACATCGCACGTGCGGGCTTCCTCCGGTGCGTCGCGTCGGCGGTTCGCCCGAACAAGGAGGAAGACATGAAACGATCGATCCTGCCGGCGCTCGTTCTCGTCGCCGTGCTCGCATGTCCCGGCGCCGCCGAGATCGCGGACGCCGTCAGCTACCAGGGCGTCCTCACCGACGCCGGGGGCGTCGCGGTGCCCGACGGCGCCTACCCGATCACCTTCAGGATCTACAACGTCGCCTCGGGCGGCACGCCCCTCTGGGAGGAGACGCACCCGTCCGTGCAGGTGACGAAGGGGATCTTCGGTGTGATGCTCGGATCGGTGATGAAGCTCGACCTCCCGTTCGACGCGCGCTACTACCTCGGCGTATCGGTCGGAGCGGAGGCGGAACTCGCGCCGCGCGTCGAACTCTCGGCGACACCCTACGCCTTCGCCGCGAAGGGGGTCCACGGCGAATCGAACATCTTCCCCTCGAGCGGCAACGTGGGCATCGGGACGTCGACATCCCCCGGGTATCCCCTCGTCGTCACCGGGGAGAGCGACACACAGGTGGGGATCCTCTACAACGGTCACAACGGCAGCTACTCCAGCATCTACGTGAACGCCGCGGAGTCCTCCTCGCGTCCCGCCATCGGGTACATGCGGGGCGGGCTGCGCGCGATGACCCTTTTCGACACCGACGACCACTTCAGGACCCGGATCGACGGCGTCAATCTGCTGAGCCTCGCCCCAGACGGCGATTACGGCATCGGCGTCTACAGCCCACTCGAGAAGCTCGACGTGGCGGGGGCCGTCCGTCTCGGCACGACGGCGAACACGCACGCCGGCACGATCCGCTGGACGGGGAGCGACTTCGAGGGATACGACGGCTCGAACTGGCAGTCACTCACCGGATCGGGCGGTGGCGCGCTCCCGCCGGGGATCCTCGGCATGACGCTGCGCCACGACGGCATGGAGTGGCACCAGACGAGCAACCTCTACAACGACGGCATCCACATCGGCATCGGCACCACGTCGCCGGCGACGGACGTGCACGTCAGCGGCACCGGCACGGTGGGGGAGCGGATCTCGACGGCGAGCACGAACGGCCGTTCGGAGATCGATCTCAAGACGCCCGGGGGCGATTACGACTATCTCCGCCTCGCGAAATACGCCGCCGAGGCGGTCGGCACGACCGCCAACGGCATTCCGCTGGCGAACCTCTCCATGATCCATGCCGGGACCGCCGCCGGGCCGATGCTGATCGACGTCATGACGGCCGATCCGCTCATGTTCGCCACGGGCAACGTCGAGCGGATGCGTCTCGACGCGACGGGCAATCTCGGGCTCGGCACGACCGAGCCCGCCGCGCGCCTGCACGTGGACGAGGACGTCAGGATCGGCGCCGCCTCGCGCAACGGCAGCCTCACCCTCTACGACGAGCTCGAGCAGACGACCGCGGCGCTCATGTACGACGTGAACGGCGAGGGCGGCTACTTCTACGTGAAGCGCGATCCGACCTACACGGCGTTCCGCGTGGACGGCAACTACAACGGCACGGGCGATCCGCTCGTCTCGATCTTCGGCACCGGCGGCTCGGCGGTCTTCGACCTCGGCACGACCGGGGACGACGCCGTGCGTCTGCCGGCGAGCTCGATCTCGAACGCCGAGATCGTGAACGAGGCCGGCGCGGCGAGCTTCGAGGAGGGGGGCCTCGGCGTCACGATCGAAGCCAGTCCGGCGATCACCGTGATCGCCTCCCAGAGCATCACCGTGCCGACCTCGGGCTACGTGCTCGCCATCGCGACCTGCCAGGCGCAGATCGGACACGTGACGGGAGAAACGATGGGAGCGAACTTCGGCGTGTCGAACAACGCGTCGATCTTCCCGGCGAATCAGGACGTCTACCTCGGGTTCGCCGGCAATTCGCCCACGGGGACCTACAACGTGCCCGTCACCTGCTCGGGGCTCTTCCAGGTCTCGGCGGGGACGCGGAACTACTACATGCTCGGCACCACGTTCGGCGGCACGTATCTCGCCTACGACCGGCAGCTCTCGCTCGTCTTCATCCCCACCGCCTACGGCACGGTCGAGCCGACGATCGCTGGTCCGGGCGAGGATGTCCCCGGCGAGCCGATGACCGCGGCCGAGCTCGACGCCCAGCGGGCGGCGTCGATCGCGGCGAACGTGGCCCGGATGGAGCGGGAGCTCGCCGAACTGCGCGCGCAGGTGGAGTCGCTGCGGCAGGAGGAGCCGGTGGAGTAGGAAACACGCGGCGCGGTCGAATACACGTGAGCCCGGGGACCCCCCGGCCCCGGGCTCGTCGCTTCGGTTCGCTCCACTGCTTCGAGAATGAATCTATCTGTAGAAACCCTTGATCGCTCCCCACGATGACGCTTCCGTGCCGATCGTGATGTCGTGCGAGAAGGCGGTGAAGCACTCGCCGCCGTCGCGCGCGCCGTCGAAATCCTCGTCGGCGAAGGCCCAGACCCGCAGCCCCTCGCAGTAGCGCCACGTGATCTCGAGCTCTCTCGTGTCGGAGTAGTTGTTGCCGTTCGCCGCCGGCGTGAGAGCGGCGATGTCGCCGATCGGCACCACGGGGCTCGCGATCCGGACGCCGTTCACCGTGATCCGGGGATCGCAGTCCGCGCGGTCGTACCAGTCGAAGATGAGAACGACGTTCCTGAAGATCCGCGGCGTGTTGCTGAAGGCGTCGACGACGATCGTGAAGGGATTCTCGTTGAAGAAATACCCGTCCAGCCCCTCCCATGACGGCATGAATCCGTAGAGGCCGGGCGCCTGGTAGATCGTGTGGTCGATCTCGTCGGTGTTCGTCTCGAGGAGCACCTCGCCGCCGCGATCGTAGGCGGCGTCGTAGAGCGGATGCCCGGGGGCGACGGTGTAGTATTCCGACGTGTCGTACATGTAGAGTGCAGGCGCGGTCGGGTAGACGATCAGGCAGGGATCGGCGGCGGCGCCGGCGGCGCCGAAGAGGGCGGCCGCGAGCGCCAGCGAGATGATGATCGATCTCCGGTTCATCGTTGTGTCTCCGTTTCGGACTGCCGGGTCCTTTCCCGGTCGCCGCGTTTCTGTCGGGCGCCCGCCGATGACGGGCGATTGATGGCGCCTTCACCTGTACGGACAAAGCATAACAAATAATATTGTAACTGTCAACATTGCAATAAAATGAGATCATTATTAATAATTATTACAACGAGTTGCGGGTTCCATCGACGGGTGGCGCGGAGATGGGAGGCGAGCCGTCGCGGTAAAAATAATTGACCCCCGCGGCATTCCGCCGCGGGGGTCGGATTCGTTCACTGACGGGGGGGTGAATCAGGAGAGGCTGTCGAGCGCTTTCCTGATCTCGCCGGGGTCGGGCATGACGCCGGGATCGTCCGAGACCCATGCGTAGCGGATGATGCCCTTCTTGTCGATGACGAAGGCGGCGCGCTTGTCGACGCCCTTCAGGGGGCCGAGCTCCTCGTGGAAGGCGCCCCAGGCGGGGCCGACCTCGCGGTTGAAATCGCTGAGGAGCTGGAAGGGCAGCTTGAGTTCGTCCTTCCACTTGGTGAGCACGAAGGGATTGTCCACGCTGATCGCAACGACATGGGCGTCGAGGCCCTTGAACTCGCTGAATCCGTCCCTGAACGAGCACATCTCCGCGTGGCAGGGCGGGCTGTAGGCGAGGGGGAAGAAGAGGACGACGATGTTCTTGACGCCGAGATGATCCGAGAGCGTCCAGGTATCCTCCATCGTCATCGGGATGGTGAAATCGGGGGCCCGATCGCCGACGTTGAGCGTTGCCATGGTGGCCTCCTCCGTGTGTGGGTGATAGTCGCGAGCCGTATCGAGAACTGTTTCGATCATGGACCACCGGGCGACGCCGGTCAACCCGAATCCAAACGGACTCAGTCCCCTGGCAGGGCGACAGGAGCCTTTCCGTCGAGCTCGTCGAGAAGGAAACGGGCCGATCCGGCGCTCGCGCTGTGGGGGTAGCTCGCGATCAGTTCCCTGTAGGCGTCGCGGGCCGCCACCGTGTCGCCGATCTCCTCGACGCAGGCGAACCCGATCATGAGCAGCGCCTGCGGCGCGTATCGATGACGCGGGTGGAGCGTGACGATCTTTCGCCACGTCTCGATGCGCCGGGCCGGATCGCGCAGGCCCTGCGCCCGGTCCCAGAGCGCCTCGGGCGTCTCCGCCGCGCGGGCGGGCGCCGGGTGCCCCCCGCTGCCGCCGGCTCGGCGCCGTCCTGCCGCAGGCGAACCTTTCTCGTAGAGGCTGCAGCAGGCGCGGCGGAACTGGCGCCGGTCCGTGCGGACGTATCCGGCGTTCTCGATCATCTGCCGATGCTGCCGGTCGTTGATCCCGCCTGATAGCAGGAGGATGTTGTCGTGTTCCCGTTCCTCGAGAAGCGCCTTCACCTCGCCCCAGTCCCGGGGATGCCGGAAGTTGATGTCGGCGACGCGCCCCCGGCGGAGGCCGCGCAGGTAGTAGTCGAAGTATTCCTTTTGGTGCGCCACGGTGACGAAGAGCGTCCTCTCCGCGTCGAGGATGCGGCTCGACGCGTACTCTGCCGCCTCGCGGAACTGCTCGCCGGACGGCCGCGAGTAGAGTCGCGTCGAATAGACGAGCTGGTCGGTGAGGAGCGCCGCGAGGAGGACCGCCGCGGCCGCGTGTGCCCCGCGGGGCAGGGGGACGAGGGCCAGGGCTCGCGCGACGAGCAGGATCGCGGCCGGCAGCGAGATGATCATGTTCCGGTTGGTCAGGATCGGCGAGGAGACGCGGGAGAGGATGAACGCCGCGGCGAAGGGGGCGACGGCCCAGAGGACGAGGCCCGCCTCCCGCGAGACCGCCGCGCGGCCGAGGACGCGCCACGACCGGCGGGCGACGGCGACGCCGAGCGCGGCGAGGGCGAGCGCCGGCGCTGCGGCGAGGGCGATGCGGCCCATGATCCGGGAATCGTCGAAGAAGAATCGCCAGACATGGAGCAGATGGTACCACGGGCTGAACTGCGGGCGCCGGATCCAGATCGGCCCGCGGGCGAGTTGCTCGCGCATCGCGGGGAGCCAGGGAACGAACACGAGGAGGACGGCCGCGTAGAGCCCGGCGGCCCGGAGGAGCGCGCGGCGGTCGGTGGCGAGGAGCGCGAAGGCGAGAACGCCCTGGAGGGCGACGAGCAGCAGGCCGAAGTAGTGCGTGTAGCAGGCGGCGATCGCCGCGGCGAAATAGAGGATCCCGTCGCGGCGGGGCAAAGTGGCGGTTGTGCGGAGGCCGCGGATCATCCCGGTCCAGAAGAGGGTCGAGAGGATCGACAGGAGGAGCAGCAGCGAGTAGGCGCGCGCGATGCGGCTGTACGTGACGGGGCACCAGAGCGTGGCGATCATCGCGGCGGCGTAGAGCCCCTCGCGCCACGAGAAGAGCGATCGACCGAGGAAAAAGATCGCGACGGTCGACAGGATGCCGAAGAGCACGGAGGGGAGCCGAAGGGCGAGAGCCGACTCGCCGGCGGTCCGCTCGACCGCCCACATGAGGATCTGGTAGCCGGGCGGATGTACGTCGGGGACGACGCCCTCCCTGACGACGTCGATCGGTGATGAGAAATCGCTCCGGTACCAGGTGGAGAGCTCGTCGTTGTTGAGGGATGCTGCCGTGCAGTTCCACAGGCGCAGGCCGGCGGCGAGCACGATGAAGATCAAAAGGGCGGCGGCGATCTCGCCGCGTCCGCCCGTGATTTGCCGAAAGCGCGTCATCGCTTTGATACTTCCTTGAACCGAGGGTGAGAGCCGTCCGGATAGTATATCAGATAAGCGGCATCGCCGGCAACCGACAAGGCATTTTCCTTGACCTCGCGCGGCGAGCGGGTACAATAAGGCGCGAACCTGCCGGGGATGCGGGGATTGGGAAGGGTTCGAAGGTTCGTTTCTTTTTTTTACGCAGGAGGCATGGTGATGAGTGGTGTCAACAAAGTGATCCTCATCGGCAATCTCGGCGCCGATCCGGAGGTGCGTCACACGCAGAGCGGAAGCCAGGTCGCGAACTTCCGTATCGCGACGAGCGAGGTCTTCAACGACCGTGACGGCAACCGGCAGGAGCGGACCGAGTGGCACCGGATCGTCACCTTCGGGAAACTGGCCGACATCTGCGGCCAGTACCTCAGGAAGGGCAAGCAGGTGTACATCGAGGGCCGGATCCAGACGCGCGACTGGGAGGACAAGGACGGCAACAAGCGGTACACCACCGAGATCGTCGCCAACACGATGCAGATGCTCGGCCGCGCGGGCGACCAGGGGTATGTCCCCGGCGAGGCTCCGCAGCGCGCCCCCGCCGACAACGGCAGCCAGGCGGCGCCGGCGGACGATGACGACGACCTGCCGTTCTAGCTGACCGGGGCGCGACCGGCGCGCCCGCGGGGCGGAACGGTTTGCCCGGCACGCTGCGCGCCGTTTCCCGGACGAGGTTCGACAAGGGACGCCGGGTTCTCCCGCGGGGAGAGCCCGGCGTTTTCCGTTGCCCGCCGGGGCGGGCGGCGCGGGGATGGGGCCCTTCCGCGCCCCGTGGATTTCTTCTTGACACCCTCCTGCACGCTTCGTATCTTTACTATGGTTATAGTAGATATCCGAGCATACGAGGAGGAAAGATGAAACGGAAGAAGCCGAAACTGACACCCGTCGAATGGGAGGTCATGGAGGCGGTCTGGGCGATCGGCGGGGCGCCGTCGGTGCGGGACGTGCTCGAGCGCGCCTACCCGCGCGGGGAGAAGGCCTACACCACGGTGCAGACCGTCATGAACACGCTCGAGCGCAAGGGGTTGCTGCGCCGCAAGAAGACGGGGCTCGTCAACTTCTACGAGCCGGCGCGATCGCGACGGGACCTGGAGCGGGACGAAACGGCGTCGATGATCCGGCGGGTCTTCGGCGGATCCCCCGCCGCCATGGCCAGCGCTCTCCTGTCCCTCGACGGCCTGGGTCGCGAGGAGATCGACGAGATCAAGCGGCTCGTCGCCAGGAAGGAGCGGGAGCTCGGAGAGGAGGGATCGTGAACGCCGCAGTTTTGATCCTGAACGAATGGGGACAGGCATGGGCCGGCTATTTCGGCGTCGCCGTCCTCCAGAACACCGTCGTCCTCGCCGCGGTCCTCGTCGCGCTGCGCCTCATGCGGCGTTCGCCGGCGGGCGTGCGCCACGCCGTGGCGGTCGTCGGGCTCCTGAAGCTGCTGCTGCCGCCCTTCCTGCCGCTTCGCCTCGGCGGGCCGGCCACCGTCATCGCCGCGCGGCTCGGCCGGGCGGTCGGCGCGGAGGGATTCACGGCCTGGTGGGAGACTGCGGGCGGCGCGGCGCGGACGACGGCGATGCCGGCGGCCGCCGGCGCCCGCCTCGATCCGGCCGCGATCGCCTTCCTCGCCTGGGGCGTCGTCGCCTGCGTCCTCCTCGCGTGGACGGTCCGGGCGACGGTGCGTCTCGCGCGCGACCTGCGCGCGGCGACGCCGGCGCCCGGCGCCGGGCGCTACGAGCAGGAGACGGGCGTGCAGGTCATGCGCAGCGAACGGATCGTCCTGCCCCTCGCCCTGTGGCTCGTCCCGGGCAGGGTCTTCGTGCCGCCCGCGTGGGACGGGTGGACCGACGAGTGCCGGCGGATGGTCGTCCGGCACGAGGCGGCTCACCTGCGCCGCCTCGACGGGCTCGTCCAGGCGCTGCAGCGCCTGGTCCGCGCCCTCTACTTCTTCCATCCCCTCGTGTGGGTCCTCGATCGCCGCCTGGAGGACTGCCGGGAGATGGCCTGCGACGACGACGCGGTCGGGCCCGAACATCGCGCCGGCGTCGCCTATTCGAGGTACCTCGTCGAGATCGCCGAGTCGCTCGTGCGCCCCCCGGCGCCGGGCGTCCCGGCCTCCTCGCTGATCGGCGGACGCAACGGCCTGCTCCGGCGGGTCAGGTATCGAATGGAGGAGGATGTCATGCGATCGATGTCGAGGAAACGTCGGCTGCTCGCGGTCTGCGTCGCGGGCGTGCTCGCCCTCTCGCTGTCGTGGTACGGGGCGACGGCGCAGGAGCAGGCGGATCCCCCGCCCCCACCGCCTCCGGCGCAGCCTGAGCGGGAACCGGCGCCTCTGCCGGTGGCCGAGCCGGCGCCGCCGGCCGCGAGCGAACCCGCCGCCGCTCCGGCGCCCCTCCGGGCGCCCGCAGCGGTCAGCATCGTGATCATGAGGAACGACGTGTTCGTCGACGACGAGCGCGTCGAAATCGACCTGCTCGCGGACCGTCTCGAGCGGATCGCGGCCGACGCCGGGGAGAAGGCGGTCGTCGAGATCGTCGCCGCCGACGACGTGCCGATGGAACAGGTGCACGCGGTGCACCGCGCGCTCGTTGCGGCGGGGCTCTCCCGCGTCCGCTACGACGGGCCGCATCGGCAGGCGATTCCCCTCGTGCTGCCGCCCCCGGCGGCCGCGGAGCGGATCGAGTCCCTGCCGGCCAAGCTCGTGATCGACGTGCTGATCGGCGGCGACGGGCGCGTCTCCGTCGACGGCGAGACGGTCGAGATGGAGCGATTCGTTTCGATCGTCGAAGGGCGCCTGGTCGGCGAGGGGAGCGGGAGCGTGGTCAGGCTGCGCTCCGCCCCGGATGCGCCGAAGGGCGCCTTCCAGGATGTCCTCGAAGCCCTGAACGAGGCGGGCGCGAACCGCGTGTTCGTCGATTTCCTGGAGACGCCCGGCGACTGACGGTCCCGCAGGCGCGACACCCTCGATCCGTCGCGGGGCGCCGCAGCGCGCGGCGCCCCGCCCTGTTTCTCGCGGCCGCGTCCTTCTTTCCGCGGCCTCCCGCCCACTCTCCCCGATTGCGGCCTGCGCCCGGACGGCGTATAGTCGAAGCCGACGCTTCGACGAACCCCCGCTTACGGAGGCATGCAGCGATGACCAGATCGATCCGTTCTCTCGCCGCCGCACTCGCCGCGATCCCGCTTTTCGCTTCCTGCACCCTCGTCCACGAACCGCCCCGGGAGAACGTTTCGATACGGACCGAGACGATGCGCGGCGTCATCGAGTTCCTCTCGAGCGATCTCCTCGAGGGCCGCGCGCCGGGGACGCGCGGCGGCCGCCTCGCCGAGGAGTACATGCGGAGCGTCATGCGCACGCTCGGCATCGAGCCCTGGCAGGGATCGTATTTCCACGAGTTCACCCTCGAGGGCTTCACGCTCGAGTCGCTCGACATCGAGGCCGCGGGCGTGCGCCTCGCCCTCGGCGACGACGCGGTCGGCTCGTACGTGGGGGGCGGCGGTCCCTTCGCCCTCGAGGGGGAGGCCGTCTTCGCCGGCTACGGGATCGACGCCGCGGACTGGGAGTGGAACGACTACGGAGACGCCTCACTCGCGGGGAAGATCGCGATCGTCCGCGTGAACGAGCCGGGGCGGGACGACCCGGACCTCTTCGAGGGGCCGGCCATGACCTACTACGGCCGCTGGACGTACAAGATCGAGGAGGCGGCGCGCCGCGGGGCGCGGGGGATTCTTCTCGTCCACACGACGGAGACGGCCGGCTACGGCTGGCCCGTCGTCCGCAACTCCTGGGGGGGCGAGGAGCTCTACCTGCCGTCGATGATCGGCGGCGACCTCCTCTTCCGCGGCTGGATCCGCGAGGAGCGGCTCCGCGAGATCCTCGCGGAGGCGGGGCGGTCGTTCGACGAGCTCTGCCTGCTCTCCGAGACGCGCGGCTTCCAACCCGTGCCGCTCGGCTTCTCCGTGTCGATCTCCGGGACGGCGGCGCACCGGTCCGTGACCGCGCGTAACGTCGCCGGCGTCATTCCCGCCGGCTCGCCGGCCGGGGACGGTCGGGCGATCCTCCTCTCCGCGCACATCGACCATCTCGGCCTGAATCCCTCCCTCGAGGGGGACGGGATCTTCAACGGGGCGATCGACAACGGCGCCGCCGTGGCGGCGATGATCGGGACGGCCCAGGCGCTCGCCGAGCGCAGGCGACAGCTCAGGCACCCGGTGATCGTTCTCGCCTGCGGGGCGGAGGAGGCGGGGCTCCTCGGCTCGCGCCGCTTCGCCGCCGGGCTCGACTCGTCGAGCGTCCTCTGCAACGTCAACTTCGAGTCGTCGCCCGTCTGGGGGCCGTCGCGCGACCTCTTCGCCGTCGGCGCGCGCCACTCGACGCTCGACGGATTCATGTGCGAGGTGGCCGCGGAGATGGGACTCGAATACGGAATGTTCTCGATGTCCGAACAGGGCTTCTTCTACCGCTCCGACCAGTTCAGCTTCGCCCGGCGGGGGATCCCCGCGATCTGGATCTCGGCGGGGGAGGATTTCGAGGACGGCGTGAACCATATCCGGGAGTTCTTCACCGGCGAGTACCACACGCCGGACGACGAGTACGATCCCGCCTGGACGCTGGAGAGCACGGCGCAGACCGCCGAGGCGGCCGCCCGGCTGGCCGTGCGCGTGGATCGCGCGGGGGCGGTGGTACGCCTGCGGGGCCGGCGCGCCTTCCCCGTGGGGGAGTAGCCGCGCGGCCTTATTTTTCTTGCATAATTCCGCAGGAGGCTATACATTAAGGCCTCCAAAAGCAGACTCGAGCACGTGGTGCGCCGCTAGCTCAACTGGCAGAGCAACTGACTCTTAATCAGTAGGTTCGGGGTTCGATTCCCTGGCGGCGTACCATTTAACTTCTTCCCTGACAATCAATAACGCGACCATGCCCGCTTTGGTTGGGTCGTGGAATCGTCTGCGGTGCTGGCGGCGATTGATCCAAATCGTCCTCGACATATCGGTGGTCATGGTCCTCGTCTTCACAACCCGCGGTCAGGAATTGTTCCGCTTGAAGACCGCGTTTTCGTATGATACCCTATATTTATGAGCGGCTTGAAGATATGCCATTTGCTGCTGTGCTTCCTCCTCGCGTTTGTCACCCTCGGCACGGCGGCGGCGGAGGCTGCCGCGCGACCGCCCGGATTGTCGCTGCCGGCCGTCGACAGCCTCTTCGCTGCGGGTCGGTACGATACGGTCGCCGCGGCGATACCGGGGATGCTGGAAACGGCAAGATCTTCGGGCGATTCGGCGGCTGTCGTCCATCTGCTCGTCCTGCAGGGACGGATGGAGCTCGCATGGGATGCTCGCAGGGCCGAAGCGACCCTCGAGGCCGCCCGCCTGACGGCCGAGGCCGCGGGCGACACGGCGGGCTGGTCGGACGCCCTCGGATTCAAGAGCATCGCGACCGCCTTCCTCGGCAGGTACGAGGAGAGCGTCGAGCTCAACGGGAAACGGCTGGCCCTGTGCGTGCGCTCCGGCGACCTCGCCGGGGAAGCGTGGGCGAGGACCGGCCTCGGATACGTCTACCTCAAGACGGGCCGGTTCGAGGAAGCAGAATCCGAGTATGCCAGGGCAGCCGGGGTGTTCGAGCGCGGCGGCCGGACACACGAACAGCTGATCGCCCTGGTCGGTCTCGGACGGGCCCTCAACGCGCGCAAGCGCCCGGACGCGGCCCGCGACGTCTACCGGCGGGTCCTGGAGACGAGCATCGAGATCGACGACACGGCGCGCCGGTCCGAAGCCCTCAACAACCTGGGCAACCTCGAATACCATTACGGCGACATGGCCGTCGCCGCCCAGTACTTGCAGCGCGCCTACGAGTTGAACCTCTCCATCGGCGACGGGCGTGGGGCGATCGTCCCCGCCACCAATGTCGCCCTGGCCAAGTCCTACCTCGGCCAGTACAGCGACGCGGCGGCGATACTGCTGGAAGCGCTGGAGAGATGCGAGACGCGAGGGTACCGGGACCTCGCCGGCATGGTCCTCTGCACGCTGGGTCAGGTCCGGCTTTCCCAGGGCCGGACCAATGAATCGGCCCGCATCTATCGACGGGCGCTCGCCCTCGGGGAGGGGCTCAGCCGCAAGCAGCGCGACGATGCCGCATACGGTCTCGCCCGCGCGCTGGCATCGAGCGGAAAGGCCGATTCCGCGGCCGCCGTCCTGGTCGACGCGCTCGACAACGGAATGCTCGCCGAGTTCGAACCGGGCATGGGGCAATATCTCTCGCGGTGCCTCCGCCGGCTGGGCAGAAACGAGGAGGCCCTCGCACGGGCCCTGGCGGCGGTGGACGCGGCACGGCGCACCGGGTCGCTCGAGGACCGCTTTTTGACATCCCTCGAGCTGTGCGCCGCCTACAGGGCGACCGGTGACCCGCGCGAGTCGCGCGACTGGTATCTCCGCTCCGTGGACACGCTCGAGGACTTCAGGCTGAGCACGGGCGCCCTCGAGTGGCGGGAAGCGCACGGCCGGATCCGCGACCTCGTCGACGTCGGCCGCGTGCTGCTCGAATACCCGCCGGAGGACTCGTTCGAGACACGGGCCGCCGCCCTCTTCGACCTGCTGCAGCGGTTCAAGGCCCGCACGCTCGCCGAGCGGATGACGGCGCGCGGACAGCGCCGCACCGAGAATGAGGAGGCAGGGCCGGTCCAGACGATACGGCTGTCCGCCCTCATGGAAGAGGTCCTGCAGCCGGGGGATCTCTTCGTCGATTTCGCGGTCGGCGATTCGGTCACCTTCCTCTTCGCCGTCGATTCCCGCTCGTTCCGGCTCGTCGAATTGCCCGGACGCGATTCGGGTCTCGCCGAAAAGATATCATTCTTTCTGGAAGGGCTTGACAGACCGCCCGGATCCGATGGCGGCGTCGATATATCCGCGGAAGAGACGGCCCGCATCGGCGCGTCCGTCTCTCGCCTCCTCCTCGGCGAGGTGGACAACATGGTGCACTCGGCGAAACGGATACTGATCTCTCCCGACTCGTACCTCAGCGCCGTCCCCTTCGGCGTCCTGCCGGCGCCCGGACCCGATCGCGCCCGCCTGCTGATGGATGCGTACGAGATCGAGTACCTGCCGTCCGCCACGGTCCTGGCTCTCCTTCGCGACCGTCCCGCCGGCCGGGGGGACCGCGCGTCTGCGGGCGGCATCGTCGCGCTGCTGCCGGCTGGAGACGCCGGGATGAAGGGGGCGGCGAAAGAGGTTTCGACCATCGCCCGGATGCTCGAAGGCGTCACGATACGGGAGGGGAAACCGGATCTGGATTCGCTTGGAGCGGGCACGGACGGATTCGAGGTCTTTCACGTCGCGGCCCATTTCGTGGCGAATAACGAGAAACCATGGTTCTCCGGGATACTGCTCGGGGCGGGGCCGCGGGAAGCGGCGGGGCCGTCCGGCACGGGCGTCGGCAGCGGCGAAGGCGCAGGCGTGCCCGTCGATCCCTACCTGCGGGCGAAGGACATCGCCGCCCGCACCATACCGGCGAAGCTCGCCGTTTTGTCGGGATGCGAATCGGCCCTCGGACGCGCCAGCAGCGGTGAAGGGGTGCTGGGCCTGACCTCGGCCTTCCTCAGCGCGGGTGTACCCGTCGTGGTGTCGACCTCATGGCCCGTCGACGACGACGTCACGGCGACGCTCATGTCGGCGTTCTACCGGGGACTCGCCGCCGGCAGTCCGGTCTCCATCGCCCTCACCTTCGCGAAGAAAGAGATACGAAGCGATCCCCGCACGAGTCATCCCTTCTACTGGGCGGGATTCGTCGTGGTCGGCGACGGCTCGCTCGCGGTGGATATCCGCCCTTCCGATCCCCGTCTTCCGGTCCCGGTTCTCACGGTAATCCTTTTCATGCTGTCGGTGATCGTGCTTGTATGGTTCAAACTCGATGCCTCGAGAAGAGAATCCGGCGGCCAGGTGTGATTTCTTTGCCATGCAGGTGTTTAACAACAAGAGAGAGCCGGACGCGCGTACCGACGAAGACCTGATCCTGATGATACAGGAGGGCCCGGACTCCGAGGCGGGCAGGTCGGCGGCGGAGGCGCTTTTCGGCCGGTACAGGCGGCGGGTCTACCTGATGTGCTACCGCTACGTCGGCGAGCACGAACGCGCGCTCGACATGAGCCAGGAAGTCCTGCTGAAGGCCTACGAGGCCATCGGCAGGTACCGGCACACTTCGGAGTTCTCCTGCTGGCTGTTCACGATCGCGCGCAACCGGTGCCTCAATGCGCTCCGATCGGTCAGGCTGTGGGACTGCAGCGAAGCCGACCCGGAGTCGCTGCCCGGCGGCTGGATCCTGCCCGACCGGGACGTCGAGGAACGGGAGGACGAGGAGAGGATGCTCGAGCTGATCAGGAAGACGCTTGATCCCCTCGAGCAGCGGGCCGTCTGGCTGCGGTGTTTCGAGAAGGTGCCGGTCGACGAGATCACCGAGCTGCTCGGCATCGAATCGGCTTCGGGCGCCCGGGGTGTCTTGCAGACATCCAGGCGCAAGTTGCGCGCCGCCATGAACAAGGGATAATCGCCATGAAATGTATCGACCCGGAATCGATAGAAGAGGTCCTGGCGCTCCCGCCCGATTCGCCGCGTCGGCGGCACCTCGAGGAGTGCCCGCGCTGTTCGAGCATGCTCCTGCTCTACCGGAGCTTCATGGCCGGGGAAGCGGCGGCGGGCTCGGATCCGATCGACGCCGACGCGCGCCTCGAAGCCTTCATGCGGGACGCGACGGCCGCCGGCACCGATCCCGGCGGCAGGGAGCAGCGTTCGCGCCCGGCCCGTCTCGCCGGCATACTCGTCTCGAGGCCGGTCCTGGCGACCGCGGCATCCGTGCTGATCGTCGCGGCGGTGCTCTGGTGGTCGCCTTGGACCGATCGGGCGCCGGTTCTGCGCGGCGAGGGCGAAGCACCTCCCGCGTCGAGGCCGGTGTCGCTCCTCGCGCCGCGGACCGTGGACGACGGCGCGGTCATGCTGTCGTGGCGCTCCCTCGACGGGGCCGATGCATACCTCGTACGCGTCAGGAACGCCGATCTCGAGGAGATCGCCGGCTTCGGACCCTCGCCGGACACCGTCCTGGTGCTGCAACGATCGATGCTCCCGGCGGGGACGGCGGCCACGGTCTTCTGGCGGGTCATCGCGCTGACGAGGGGGGACGAGACCGGTCGCTCCGCCCCGGCTTCCATCGACCTTCCAGTTGCGGACGGCGAATAGCGGTCCGCATCCCCTTCCCGACGGACGTAACCCGATCTTCCCCGCACGGAGGAGATGCCTTCCGCGGCGCGGTCCGGTAACGGCACGGAAAAAGGCCGGCCCCGGAGACATCGAAGGTCCCGGGACCGGCCCTCCCCTAGGCCGCCGCCCTGAAGTCCGGATCATCTCAGCAGGATCATCTTGCGCGACGCCGTGAACGCGCCCGCCCTGAGCTTGTAGAAATAGATTCCCGAGGCCACCGTACGGCCGTTGTCGCTCTTGCCGTCCCAGACGCAGGTGTGCACTCCCGCCTCCAGCTCGCGATCGCTCAGCAGCGTCCGTATCCGGCGGCCGGCGACGTCGTAGATCCGCAGGCTCACCCGTTCCGGGCGGGCGAGCCCGAGGCGTATCCTCGTGATCGGGTTGAAGGGGTTGGGATAGTTCTGCTCGAGGAAGCTCGCACTGGGCACGTCGGCGTCCTCGACCCCCGTAATCGAGCACCCCTCGCCGTGGGCGCCGATCTGCACGCCGCAGCTGTTGCCGGCGGGGAGGCACGGCGAGCTGTCGCCGACGGTCAGGTCGCCCGTGGACAGGCCGCACAGCAGCGGGTTCTCCGAGATGTTGCCCGAGACGCCGAGTTGACCCGCGATGGAGCCCGTCCAGTCTCCGCCCGCATTGCCGTAGATGTCCGAGCACGAGAACGAGGCCGTGCTCGTCTCGTCGACGTGGACGCCGGGGCCGTCATGGTCGTAGGCCAGCAGGCAGTTCTCGAACACGGGGTCGGCGTTGACGAGGACCGACACGGCGCCGCCGCCTCCGGTGGTCGTGTTGCCCGCCACCGAGCACCCGGTGAAGGTGGCCTGCACGTTGCCGCGCAGGTACATCCCCCCGCCCTCCGAAGCGGTGTTGCCGAAGAAGCTGCAACCGGTCACCGGGCCGTACGAGTAGACGACGGCGAGGCCGCCACCGTATCCGGCCGTGTTGCCTTCGAAGACGCACGCGTCGAGTGTGGGGAAGCTGTTCACCGTGAATATCGCGCCGCCGCCTCGCGTGACCGCCTGGTTGCCGTCGAATATGCAGCCCAGCATGACCGGCGACGAGAAGTCCGTCGCGTACAGCCCCCCTCCCTTCTCGCCGGCCGAGCAGCCGTCGAAGACGACCTCGGTCAGCGCGGGCGAGGAATGGTCGACGCACCCGAGCCCGCCGCCGTCCGTATCGGCCGTGCAACCAGCGAACCGGACGTTGAATATCGCCGGCGAAGCGCCGGAGCACCGTATGCCGCCGCCGGTTGCGGCGTGGCCGTTGAGGATCGTGAAGTTCTCGAGGATCGTATCACCGGTCTCGCCCGACTGGAAATTGAAGGCCCGGTGCGGGCCGGCGGCGCTGCCCTCGCAGTCTATGACCACCAGCTCGGCCGTCCCGCTCCCCGACCGGATCCGTATCCGCTTGCCCTGCGTGTCGAGGTCGCGGTTCCCGTCGCCCGTGTAGGTGCCGTTGCCCAGCTCGATCACGTCGCCGTCGGCAGCGGCCGCTATCGCGGACTGGATGTCCGGGTACTGCCCGCTTCCGTCGGCCGCGACGCTGAGGGTGAAGGCGCAGCTCACCGGGCGCGCGCCCTGGAGGCCGCACCCCGAGGCGGCGCATGGCGATTCGGCGCTGAGCCCGAAATCTCCGGACGGGGCGTCGCAGAACATCGGATCCGCCGAGATGTTTCCACCGACCCCCTCGAGGCCCTCAATGCAGTTGTTGTAGTCGCCGCCTGCGTTTCCGTAGACGTCGTTGCAGATGAACTCCACCTCGCTGTCCACGGAGCAGTAGGTGGCCGCTCCGACGGTGCTCGAGGCGAGGATGCAGTGGCTCACCGTCACGGATGCTCCGTGGCGCAGGTAGATGGCGCCTCCGCTCGGCGCGGCGTTTCCGTAGAAGGTGGAGTTGTTGATCTCGTGGCCCGAGCCGTAGTCGAAATGCACCGCACCGCCCCAGGCGTAGCTGTCGTTCCCGTCGAAGAGGCATCCGGACGCGGAGAGAGTCCCGTAGTACGCGTACAGCGCGCCGCCTCCCCAGTGCCCGTAGTTGCCCTCGAAATCGCAGTCCTGCACGAGTACGGTGCAGTCCGGGTTGACGCGCAGGCCGCCGCCCGCGTTGCTGGCGCTGTTTCCGGTGAACAGGCAATCGGTCACCGTGCCCGAGGCCGCGTCCGTGTAGAAGACGCCCCCGCCGTCGGACGATGTGCACTGCTCGAAGCGGCAGCCGTCGATATCGACGTCGCTCGCGTTGGCCTGGACCCCGCCCCCGTAGTTCCTCCACCCGTTGCGTATCGTCAGGTCGGCGAGCAGCACCGTGCCGCCGGTAACGCTCTGTATCGTCAGAGCCCGGCGCGGTGTGGTCTCGTTCCCCTGGCAGTCGATGACGCACGCGGCCGGATCGCCGCTCTCCGACCGGATGGTGCAGGGGATCCCCACGCTGACGTCGCGGTTGCCGCTGCCGGTGAAGGTCCCGTCGGAGAGCAGGATCAGGCTTCCGGCGGTCGCGGCGTCGATCGCCGCCTGTATGGTGGGATGGTCGCCCGAGCCGTCGGCCTTCACGACGTAGGTCTGGGGGCCGCATCCCACCGGCCAGGCCCCGATCAGGCCGCAGGCCGACTGATCCTCCGCGCACGGGGACAGGGAGTGTATGGCGAACTCCTCGGGTTCGTTGTCGGGGCAGTACATCGGGTCGGCCGAAATGTTCCCGTCCACGCCGAGCTGGCCGCTCAGGCAGCCGGTGTAGTCCCCGTTGGCGTTCCCGTAGAGATCGCAGCAGTCGAGGTCGACCGCCGAGCCGCTCACGCAGGCTATCACGTCACCGGTGCCCGACTGGCCGGTGAGAAGCACGCGGGTCAGCACGGGGAAGGAACCGACCACCGACATCGCCATCCCGCCGTTCGTGCCGGAGTTCTGGTGGAAGGTCGAAGCGGTGATCGCTGGATTGGCGCCCGAGTTGCAGTAGCCGGCGCCGCCCCACGCGGCGCTGTTGCCGACGAATGTGCAGCCCGACACGGCGGGGGCGCAGTCCTCGAAGATGAACCCTCCCCCGCCGTGGGCGGAGTTCCCGGTGAAGAAGCAGTCAGTGACCGCTCCCGTCGACCCGTTCCAGTACGAGACGGCGCCGCCGTTCTCCACGGCGTCGTTTCCACGGAACGTGCAGCCCGTGAAGGTCACGTGGGCGTCGTCCACGTACGCGACTCCCCCCCGGGTAGCCGCGCTGTTGCCCTCGAAGCTGCAGTCGTTGAAGGTCGCCGTGTCACCGGGTTCCACATGGATCACTCCGCCCGTGAGATCGCAGGTGTTCGAATCGAACTTGCAGTTGTTGAAGACCGGGCTCGACCCGTAGACCACCCAGATCGCTCCTCCGCTGATGGTCGCGGAGCAGTTCTCCACCACGACGTTGTTTATCGTCGGAGCGCTCCCCCCGAAGTAGAGGGCGCCGGCGTGGTCGAAATAGCCGTTCCGTATCGTCACGCTCTCGAGGACCGTCCCGGGCCCTTCCCCGTTGTAGAACCGGAAGCCGCCCTGGAACTGCGACGAGGTGCCCTGCGGATCGATGATGCAGTTCTCGCTGTTGCCGCTGGCCGACCTGATGGTGATGGCCTTGCCGAGCAGATCGATCGCCCTGTTGCCCCCGCCCGTGAAGACGCCGTCGGCGAGCTCGATGACGTCCCCGTCACCGGCGGCGTATATGGCGAGCTGGATGGTGGGGTAGTCGCCGGTGCCGTCGGGCTTGACCAGGTAGACGTGCTGGCCGGTGGAGCCGCATCCCTCCTCGAGCGCGCCGACCCAGCCGCAGTCGATATTCTGAAGATTGTGGCAGGGAGAATCGTGTGCCAGGGTGTAATTATCGCCGCCGGCGTCGCAGAAATACGGGTCGGCCGAGAAGTTGCCGTCGACGCCCAGCTTGCCGTCCAGGAAGTGGACGAAATCCCCGCTGGTATTCCCGTACACGTCGCTGCAGCTCAGCGCGATGTTCGCGCTGCTGTAAGGCTCCACCCCGACCGGGCCGTAATACCCGCCGTTATAGGCGATGATGCAGTTCTCCACCTCGGGCCATGCCTCGCCGCCGAGCCGGATCGCTCCCGATTCCTGGGCGTAGTTGCCGACGAAGGTGCAGCGCGTGATCAGCGGGTAGGCGGGAACCGACGAGGATATCGTCAGGGCGCCGCCGCTGTTGTTCGCGTGATTGTCGCGGAAGATGCACCGCTGTATGGTGGGTTCCGCGTCGCCGATGGAAACCGCCCCGCCCGAGTTCATCCAACCGCCGATGATGGTGAGGCCGTACAGCCTCGCCGAACGCGACTGCCCCGAATCGAAGGTGAACGCCCTGTGAAGGTCGGGGTACTCCGGGCCGCCCTGGCAGTCGATCACGGGAAGGCCCTCGTGCCCCGTCAGGCTCTTGATCTCGAATTCCTTGCCGTTGAAATCGATGTCGCGGTTGCCCTCGCCGGTGAACACGCCGTCGGCCAGATAGATCCGCACCCCGGCGGGCAGGGCGTTTACCGCCGCCTGTATCGTCGGAAAATCGCCGCTGCCGTCCGGGTAGACCATCACGAAGACCGGGGGCGCGACCTCTATCGTCTCGAGGCGGTCGTTGTTCCCCTCGTCCGACTCGGGCACGACCACGCCGACGTCGGCGAACGCCTCCACCTCGATCGTGCCGCCCCACGACCCGGCGATGACGAACGACTCCGCGGCCACGGTCTGACCGGCGGGAACCGGAGGCGTGTCGAGCCAGGGCGCCGCGATGTCACCGTCGACCCAGGCTCTCGCGCTCGACGCGGGAGCGTCGGTGCCCCCCTGGTTCCTCACGTATACGGTGACGGTTATCGGCGTGTTCGCTTCGGCCGTGTTGGGCTCGATATGGTCGATGACGAGATCCGCCATGGCGGCAGGCTCGATGACCAGCGGTTCCGTGGCGGTGTTGTTTCCCCCGTTGGTCTCGGGAAAAAGCGAGGTCACGTTGGCGTGGGCGGAAAGGTCGAAGGTGCCCCGCCAGAGTATTCCGAGGTTGCAGGAAACCGACACCATCTGCCCGGCGGGGATGACGGGAGTGCTGATATTCCCGCACACGATCGTTCCGTCGAGGGATATGCTGGTGCGCGACATCTCGGCGTCTCCGGCCCCCTGGTTGTAGATGAAGGCCGTCGCTGTCACGGCGCTTCCCTCGATATGGGTATCGGGGTCCAGATGGTCGATCACGAGATCCGGTTTGAGGCGCATCGTCAGTACGTCCATGTCGCAGTTGTTGTCCTCGTCCGCCTCGGAGACCGTGTCGTAGATGTCCGCGCATACCTCGATGTCGTAGTCTCCCGCGGGGAGCGGATTGAGGTAATAACCGACGATCGCGCTGTTGCCGGCCGGCAGGTCGCCCGTGCTCCATGTATGGACCGTGGTGCCGCCGACCTTCAGCGAGGTCGTGGAGGCTCCCGCGGCCGCCCCTCCCATGTTGGTGATGGTGGCCTCGACCCACGCGCTCTCGTCCTGGTAGTTGTTCTCGAACGCGATGGAGGAGACCATGAGGTCGGGCTCCGGGTCGGGGCTCGCCGCCTCCACCCTCAGCGTGTAGGTGCCGCCCGCGGTGCTCACGGTATTGTTGAAGACCACGAGGGCGTAGGTGCCCGACTCGAGCGCGAGGAAGGTATGGGTCGTCTCCACGCCGCCCGGGGCGAGCGCCATCTCCCAGAGCGACTGGCCCCGGGACAGCCAGACATCGTCGCCCCCGGCGTAGAGCAGCGCCATACGGACGTCGTCGTCGGGCTGGGTCGTCTCGAGCGAGAAGTCGTAGTGCTGCCCCGAGGTGAGCGTCACGTCCCACACGCGGAACAGGCCGCAGTCCCAACCCGTTCCGCCGTACGCCACCGCGACGTCCTGGGCGAGGGTCAGCTCGCCGAGCCCGGGCTCCCAGTCGATCACGAATGTCGCGTTCGTCTGCGGGACGTTGAAGACCTCCACGTAGCCGTGTTCCGCGGTGGTCCAGTTGCGCACCAGGAAGTTCGTCTGACCGTCGTAGGTTGAATTGCCGAGGTTGACGCCGTTCCCGTACTCGTCGCTCCAGGCTGCGAGATACGTGTCGTAGGCCGGCTCCAGCGGGCCCACGGCCACGCCGGTCCACTGCAGGTCGGACTGGTAGAACTCGAACATCTGCGGAATGACGGTGTAGCTCGCGCAGTTGTCGGGGTTCAAGGCCAGGGCCGCGTGCGCCGGGACTGCCGACAGCAGGATGATGACGAATACCGGAACGAGGGCGCTCAGGCAGCGCTCGGGTTGAAAGCGCGATCGCATCGGGTTCCTCCTCGCGTATAACCGTTCGATTGAAAAGTGAGATGCCGGCCTGGAAAGGCAGCCGGACGCGGCCGGAAATAATCCGGCGCTCACACCCGGAGAACACGCGGGAAGAGGTGGAATCACAGAGAAAAGGATGTTTTTTTCCGAAAGGAGCCCGGGTGCGATCCTGTTCGCCGAACCCGGGGAAAAAGGGGCCGGGAATCGCACGAGTCTTCCCGGGATGTCATGTATCCCGAAGGACATGTGGGAGCCGCTCGATAATCCGAACGCAATCGTCGTCATCGGTTGACAGCAGTACCATAATATGGTACAATGCTGGCATGAGGTTGTCGCTTGAGAAGATCGAGTCCCTCTGCCGGCACGACGGCACGACCATCGGGAACATGTTGATGGATGCCGGGGTGAGCCGGAACGCGTTCTACACGTTGGCCCGCAAGAAGACGGTGGTGCCGCGATCGCTCGTGCGAATCGCCAGCCATCTCGGAATCTCCATATCGGACCTGCTCGAGGAGTCGCCGACGCCGAGGGAGCGAATGGTGTCCCTGGCCGCCGAGGCGGCGAGTATCGCTCGCGAGCATCCCGGGACGGATCTCGACAACGTCAGGCACACGTTGATCCTGCTCGACGAGAAACCCGTCGAACGATTGAGGAGGGCGCTGCGACGTGGCAGATCCATTGATTTTCGGCGAGCGTGAGATCGAGTTCCTGAAGGAGCTCATCCGCCAAAAGGTCCAGTTCATGATCGTTGGATTGTCGGCGGCGGCCCTGCAGGGGGCTCCCGTCGTAACGCAGGGCGTCGATCTGTGGTTCAGGACATTGCCCGATCCCGGGCTGGAGAGCGTCCTGAAGAAGTTCGACGGCAGTTACATTCCGCCGGTGGCGGGCAATCCACCGATGATTGCCGGGGACGGGGTCGAACTCTTCGACATAGTCATTCGCATGGATGGCCTCGAAGCATTCGACGACGAGCTCGAGCACGCCGTCAAGATACCCCTCGGACGCATGAAGGTGCCGGTCCTTCCCCTGGAGCGGATCATCGAAAGCAAGAAGGCGGCGGGACGCGCGAAGGACAGGATCGTCCTGAAGGTTCTGGTCGATGCTGCCAGGACACTGCGGGAGCGGGAAGACGAGTAGAAGAAACGCCGTGCTCCCGTGCGCCGAAGTATGCTATAATGATTCCGATATACGCGGCTGAATACACATACATGTGAACAACCAATGTTCGCCGGCGATCCGTCTCCGCGCGCGGAGCGGCCCGGGTTCGCGAATCCGTTCCCGCTCCGTCCGGGGAAATCGCTCAATCCCCAGGGGGGTAGGAACATGCGCGCATGTCTCCGTCTCATCGTCTGCCTCGTTGCGCTGGCGTTGCTCGGCGCTTTCTCGCCGCTCCACGCAGTGTGGATCGAGCAGGGCGTTCCCGTCTGCACGGCGACCGGTTTCCAGATGAACGCGGACGTCGCCACGCTGACCTCGGGTGACGCGATCGTCGTCTGGCGAGACAATCGCTCCGGCACCTACGACATCTACGCGCAGCGGCTGAGCCGCGGCGGCGGACGCGCCCTCTGGACGGAAAACGGTGTTCTCATCAGTACGACAGGCATCAGCAACCTGTACGGCCAGCAAGTCGTCTCGGACGGCGCGGGGGGCGCCATCATCGCCTGGTACGACGCACGCACCGGCTACGAGAAGGTCATGGCGCAGCGGGTCGACGCCGATGGCAACCCCCTGTGGACGGCGAACGGCGAGTACGTCTGCGAGGTGGCGGGCTACAAGAACAGCGTGTCGATCGCGGCGGACGGCGCCGGAGGCGCGATCATCGCGTGGGTCGATCTCAGGGGCTCCGATCGGGATATCTACGTGCAGCGGGTCGACGCGGAGGGGAACATGCTTTGGACCGCGGACGGCGTGCCCGCCTGCGGGATGACGGGGCAGCAGTACGATCCCCGGGTCGTCTCGGACGGGACCGGCGGGGGCATCGTCGCGTGGCACGATCTCCGCGGAACGAACTACGACATCTACGCCCAGCGGATCGACGCGGACGGCTACGAGATCTGGTGGGAGGACGGCGAGGTGATCTGCGCGGCGGACGGCAGCCAGTCCGATGTACGACTCATCCCCGACGGCGCGGGCGGAGCGATCCTCACGTGGGACGACACGCGTGACGTCAGCTACGACGTCTACGCGCAGCGGATCGTCGCCGACGGCTACGTCCTGTGGGGCTCGGGGGGCGTCGCCGTGAGCACGGCGGCGAACAGTCAGCGAACGCCGCGCATCGCGTCCGACGGTGCGAGAGGCGCGATCATCGCCTGGCAGGACAGCCGTTCCGGCCAGGACGACATCTACGCGCAGAGAGTCGACGCCTCCGGAAACATGCAGTGGACGGCGGACGGCGTCGTCGTCTGCGACGAGACGAATAACCAGATGATACCGGTGATCGTCTCCGACGGCACCGGCGGGGCGATCATCGCCTGGCAGGACCAGCGGGCGAACGACATGGAGTACGATCTCTACGCCCAGGCGATAGATGGCACGGGAACCGCCAGGTGGGCGGACAACGGCGTTGCCCTCTGCACCGTCATCGGTACCGAGGCCGAACCGGCGATCGCCACGGACGGGGCCGGTGGCGCGTACATGGCGTGGTACGAGGACGGCCGCAGCGACGCCTGCGACGTCTACGCGCAGCGGGTCGAGCGGAACGGCTACTGGGGCTACCCGGCGCCGGAGATCGCCGCCGTTCGCGACGTCCCCGGCGACCAGGGGGGCTCGGTGAACCTCTCCTGGGAGGCGAGCCGCCTCGACCCGTGGCCGGAGCAGCTCATCACCAGGTATTCCGTCTGGCGGGCGATCGATCCGGGGCAGGCAGCCCTCATGGCGGCGTCGGGAGCGGCCGCGCTGACGAACTCGCCCGGGGACGCCCCGGACAGGGACGTTCCGGCGATCCGCGTCGAGGAGACCGCCGCCGGCACTTTCTACTGGAAGCTGATCTCGACGGTCGACGCCTGGTATCTCGAATCCTACGCGGAGGTCGTGCCCACCCTCTTCGACTCGACCGGTGCCTGCGACGAGCGGCACTACTTCCAGGTGATCGCCCACACCGCCGACCCGCTCCTCTGCTGGGTCTCCGAGCCTGACAGCGGCTACTCGGTCGACAACCTGGCCCCCGAGGCCCCCGTCGGCCTCGCGGCGGCCCAGTCGTACACGCCCGACGGGATGCTCCTCACCTGGAGTCCGAACGCCGAGATCGACCTCGCCGGCTACCGCGTCTACCGCGGCTTGGATTCCGGCTTCGTCCCCGGCGAGGGCTATCTCGTAACCTCGACCCCCGACACGACGGCCTTCGACGGCGGGTGGACATGGGAGGCCGGGTACTGGTACAAGGTGTCGGCCGTCGACATCCACGGCAACGAAAGCCCCTTCGCGGTGACCGGCCCCGGGGACGTCACCGGGGACGACCCGATGCCCGCGGCGGATTTCCTCGCGCAGAACTATCCGAACCCCTTCAATCCCCTGACGACCGTCCGGTTCGGCCTGCGGGAGGCGGGACCGGTGCGACTGGGCGTCTACGACGCCGCCGGGCGGCTCGTGCGGTCGCTCTTTCAGGGGCGGCGCCCCGCCGGTGTCTGGACCGTCCAGTGGGACGGCCGCGACGACGGGGGGCGCGACGTCGCGAGCGGCATGTATTTCTACCGGCTCCGCGCGGGGAATTTCGAGCGGACCCGCAAGATGGTGCTTTTGCGGTAGGCGGAGCGCGACACGTTACGCGCAACGGGGCGACGCTTGACAGACGGTCTGGATGGTAGAATAATTGCCCCGATTGAACAGGGGAATATCAGCCGACAACTCGACAGGGGAGGATTGTCATGAAGCGCATGTGCGCCTTCGTCGCGCTGGTCGCGTTCTGCGCGGTTGCGCCGCTCGCCGCCGGGCCGCCGCGGCTCGTCAACTACCAGGGGGTGCTCGCCGACATGGGGGGCGTCGTCGTCGATGACGGCGTCTACGAGATGACCTTCCGGCTCTGGGACGAGGAGTTCGGCGGGAGCGTGCTCTGGGCAGAGACCCGGATGGTGCCGGTGGGCAAGGGGATCTTCAACGTCCTGCTCGGGGACGTGACGCCGCTCGAGCTCCCCTTCGACGCCATCTATTTTCTCGGCGTCTCCATCGGGGCCGAGGCGGAGCTCGAGCCGCGCGTGCCCCTGACGTCGGCGCCGTACAGCCTGGGGGCCGGCGGCGTCTTCGGGACGGAGAACATGTTTCCCGGCGCCGGGCCGGTGGGAATCGGCGTCCACGAGCCCCTCGAGAGGCTCGACGTCGACGGGGCGATCCGGCTCGGCGGCACGGACGGCATGGCGCCGGGGACGATCCGCTGGACGGGGGTCGATTTCGAGGGGTCAGACGGCTCGGCGTGGCTATCGTTGACGGCATCGGGAGGGGCGGGGCTCCCCGCCGGCGCGGCCGGCCGCACATTGCGGCACGACGATGCCTGGTGGGTGGCCGACAGCACCATCTACAACGACGGCACGCGAGTCGGCATCGGCACGACGGCGCCCCAGTTCCCCCTCCACGTGAACGGCATCGCGCAGTTCGACCTGCCCGGCGGCAAGGTCGGCATCTCGACGCCCGGCGGCTGGCCGGGGATCATCGCCTACGAGGGAACAAGTTCCAACCGCCGCGACGTGATCTTCGATCAGAACGGCATCATCCTCTCGGCGAGCACGGACGGCAATCCACCGTCTGCGACCGGCGGCATCGTGATCAACGAGAACGGCAACCTCGGTGTCGGCGTCTATGAGCCGGCCTTTCCGCTCCACATTCGCGATGACGGTGAAACATACGCCTGCGTCGAGTCTCCGTCCGGATACGGATGCGGGATCGCCTTCAGGGTGGGAGGCGAGCTCCGCTGGCGGCTGCAGTACCATCCGGTGGAAGGGACCCTCCAGTTCTACCGCGAGGGGGTCGGGGAGAAGCTGGTGATCGGCGACGGCGGACGCGTGGGGATCAACACGGAGATCCTCCACGGGGACGCGATGCTCGAGGTGCACGACAACAATCCCGGCCCGGCGAGCATGACGATCGTCGGGTATTCGATGACGGCCGTCTCCCCGAGCAACGGGGGCGGTATCGGCGTTGCGGGGATCCGCTCGGACGACGGCGTCGGCGGTATCGGCGTCTATGGCAGCGCCACGACCGGTGCCATGGAAATGAATAACTCGGTCGGCGTCTACGGTCAGTCGGACGACGGGTACGGCGTCTACTCCGACGGCACCCTCGGGAGCGCCGGGCCGCTGGTCGCCGTCGCCCCCACGCAGGACTACGGGCACCGCGAGGTCTACGCCGTGGCGAGCGCGGAGAACTGGTTCGAGGACGTCGGAGAGGATCGGCTCGCCGGAGGCGAGGCGACGGTGCGGATCGATCCCGTCTTCGCCCAGACGGTGGACACCGGCGCGGGGTACCACGTCTTCCTGACGCCCCTCGGCGATCGCGCACTCTACGTCGCGGAGAAGAGCGGCGACCGGTTCGTCGTGAGGGGGCTCGGAGAGGGAAACGAGGACATCGCCTTCGATTGGCGGATCGTGGCGAAGCGGCGCGGACACGAGGCGAAGCGACTCGCCCCGGCACCCGACCCCGCGCGGCTCCGGCCGAGGATCGAGCGGAGGCGACCGGTCGTCGACGGCGGATGACCAGGCGACAGGGCCCTGCCCCGTGTGCTATACTGTCGATGTGAACAGGGGATCCCATCCGACATGGCCGCTCCTGGTCGCGGCGCTCCTCGCGCTCGCGGTGACGCCGGCGTTCGCCGCGCAGCCGCGGCGGCCGGCGCTCGATCCGGCGATCCGCTTTATCGACCGCGCGCGCGTGCCGTCCGGCATCCTCTATGACCTCGTCCTCCCACTTTCGGGGATCGAGCGCTTCGACGGCAGCCCCGGCTCGCCGGCCCTCGATCTCGGCACCTGGAAGCAGATACACTACGAGCTCTCGCGCGCCGCGCTCGATGCCGGCGCCCTGCCGGCGCAGGGCGAGACGCTGCGGCGCGGTCGCGAGGCCGCGCGCGCCGGCTGGATCCCCGTGGCGATCATCGACGCGCGGTACGACCGCGTCGTTCTCCGCGACGGCGGACCGGTCGACATCGCTGCCGCCGTCCGCGAGGGACGGCTGCGCGCGGGACGGGTCTTCGCCGCGGCCCCCCTCGACGAGACGACCTTCTCGGGAGAGCGCGTCCGGTTCCGCTTCGATCCGGCCCTCGTCGTCGGCAACCTTGAGCGGATGCCCGCGCGGATCGAGGTCGACCCCGGGGACGGCGGCGGCTGGCGCCCGGCGGCGCCCGGCGGCCTCCTCGAGGCCCGCTACCGCTCGCGCGGCGACAGGGAAGTGCGGCTGCGCTGCATCATGCCCGGCGGCGAGGTCCTCGAGGCCGGTTTCGTCTTCCATGTGGCGGCCCTCGCCACGCCTGCGCCGCACGACACGATGCACGTGACCGCCTCGGTGCCGTGGAACGGGGAATACGGCGAGGGCGACGCCTACGTCTACCTCGCCGACTCGCTCGCGGGGCTCCAGAACCCCGTGATCGTCGTCGAGGGATTCGACATCGACAACTCGATGGGCTGGGAGGAGCTCTACGATCTCCTCGCCCAGGAGAACCTCATCGAGCGGGCGCGCGCGGAGGGATTCGATCTCGTCGTCCTCGATTTCGCCGACGCCACCGATTACATCCAGCGCAACGCCCTCGTCGTCGCCGAGCTCGTCGGGCAGGTGCAGGCGGCGATCCCCCCCTCGCGCGACCTCGCCCTCATCGGGGCGAGCATGGGAGGGCTCGCCGGCCGCTACGCGCTCGCCTGGATGGAGACGGCGGGAAGCGGGCACCGGGTGCGCACCTTCATCTCCTTCGACGCTCCCCACCGCGGGGCCGACATCCCGCTCGGGCTCCAGTACTGGGTGAGCTTCTTCTCCGTGGAATCGGCCGAGGCCGCCGAGCTCCTCGCCGGGCTCGACTCCCCGGCGGCAAGGCAGCTGCTCCTCTGCCACCATACCGATCCGCCCGGCGCGACGGGGGAGAGCGATCCGCTGCGGGCCGGTTTCGAGGCAGACCTCGCCGCCGTCGGCGGCTACCCCGCCTCGCCGCGGCTCGTCGCCTTCGCGAACGGAAGCGGCCACGGCGCGGGGCTCGCGTTCGTCCCCGGCGAGCAGATCGTCCTCTACGACTACAACGGGTTCCTCGTCGACATCGTCGGGAACGTCTGGGCCGTGCCCGACGGCGGATCGCACATCGTCTTCGACGGTCTCATCGACCGCCCCTGGCCGCTGTCCGACGACGAGCTCGCCGTGACGGTGTCCGGAACCCTCCCCTGGGACGACGCCCCCGGCGGCACCCGCGCCTCGATGGCCCAGATGGATTCGACCGAGGCCCCCTACGGGGATATCGTCGCCCTCTACGATTCGCACTGCTTCATCCCCGTGACGAGCGCCCTCGATCTCGACACGGCCGATCTCTTCCACGACGTCGCCGCCGATCCGGCCGTCATGGCGATCACCCCCTTCGACACGCTCTACTGGGCGGAGACGAACGAGGAGCACGTGACGATCTCGGCGGCGAGCGCCGACCGCGCGCTCGACGAGGTGAAACGGGGAGTGACGGGCGTCGATGAGGACGGCTTGCCCGCGGCGGCGCTCGTGAACGGCCCGCGGAACGCGCCGAACCCGTTCAATCCGTCGACGACGATCTCGTTCCGACTGCCGCGCGCCGGGCGGGTCGATCTTCGGATCTACGGCGTGGACGGCGCGCTCGTGAGAATCCTCGCCGGCGGGACGCTGCCCGGCGGGCGTCACGAGATCGCGTGGGACGGGCTCGACGACCGCGGCCGCCCGGCCGCCTCGGGGGTATTCTTCTGCCGTCTCCGCGCCTGCGGCGAGACCCGCGCCTGTACGATGGTGCTCATTCGTTGACACGGACGGGGAATTCCTGCAACAAATAGAACGAGAATCGCGACATCGCAGCGATCGCACAACCGGGGGGACATGCCGTGGTGAAACGCGCATCCGACGAGACGACCGTGCCGCACGGCGGCTTCGTGACGATCGGGGGCGGGCGGTGGTACCGCATCGCCGGGTACGATCGGCTCGATCCCTTCCTGATGAATATCCCGAGCGACACCGATCTCTGGATGTACATCTCCTCGAACGGCGGCCTGACTGCCGGCAGGGGGGATGCGGAACAGAGCCTCTTCCCCTACGAGACCGTCGACAGGCTGCACGACGGGCATCACCACACGGGGCCGGTGACGATCGTCCGGGCGCGGGCGGCCGGGGGAGATGCCGTCGCCTGGCAGCCCTTCTCGGACCGGGCGGCCTGGGAGTTCCGCGTTGAGCGGAACATCTCCAAGAACCTCACGGGCAACCGGGTGGTCTTCGAGGAGATCAACCACGAACTCGGCCTCGCGTTCCGGTACCGCTGGGCGGCGTGCGACGAACTCGGATTCGTGCGTACGGCGACGATCGAGAACCGGGGCGGAGCGGCGGTCGCCCTGGATGTGCTCGACGGCCTCCGGAACGTGCTCCCCTACGGCGCGCCGCTCGCCCTCTACCAGCAGTCGAGCTCCCTCGTCGACGCCTACAGGCGGAGCGAGTGCGATGCGGAAACGGGGCTCGGGATCTTCTCGCTCACCTCGCGGATCATCGACCGGGCGGAGGCGGCCGAGGAGCTCCGGGCGAACGCGGCCTGGTTCAACGGCCCGGCGCCCGCCGGCATCCACCTCTCGGCCGGGGCCGTCGCGGCCTTCCGGCGGGGCGAATCGCCACCGCCGGAATCCGTCCTCAACGGTCGGCGGGGGAACTACCTCGCGTCGTTCTCTCTCGATCTCCCCCCCGGAAACGGGGGGACGTGGCACATCTGCGCCGACGTGGGGCTCGACCACATCCGGCTCGTCGAACTCCGCGACCGGCTGCGCGCCGGCGGGTATTCCGGCGAAGAGATCGAGGCGCTGCTCGACGCCGCCGACGAGAACCTGCTGTGCATCATCGGCGGTGCCGACGGCCTGCAATGCGGCGGACACGAGGAGGCCACCGCGCACCACGCGGCGAACGTGCTGTTCAACTGCATGCGCGGGGGCGTTTTCGCGGGAAACGGCGCCGTCCCGGCCGGCGACCTGGCGGCGTTCGTCCGGGAGCGGAACGCGCCCGTCGCGGAGCGGCACGGGGCGATGCTGGCGGCGCTCCCCGAAGAGACGGACGTCGATCGCCTGATCGCCGCGGCCGAAGAGACCGGGGACGCCGATCTCGTCCGGCTCTGCCACGAGTACCTTCCCCTCTGGTTCGGCCGCCGCCACGGCGACCCCAGCCGCCCGTGGAACCGGTTCTCGATCCGGGTGAAGAATCCGGACGGCACGCGGGCGCTCCGGTACGAGGGGAACTGGCGCGACATCTTCCAGAACTGGGAAGCGCTCCTGTGGAGCTTCCCCGCCTTCCTCCCGGGCGTCGTCGCGAAGTTCGTCAACGCGTCGACGGTCGACGGCTTCAATCCCTACCGCATCTCGAGAGAGGGGATCGACTGGGAGGTCGTCGACCCGGACGATCCCTGGAGCTACATCGGCTACTGGGGGGACCACCAGATCGTCTACCTGCTGCGTTTCCTCGAGATGCTGCCCGGCCGGTTCCCCGGCCTGCTCGGGAAGATGCTGACGCGCGCGATCTTCTCGTACGCCGACGTGCCATACCGGCTCAAGCCGTACCGGGAGATCGTCCGCGACCCGAAATCGACGATCGTCTTCGACGCGGAGCGCGACGCCGGGATCGCCCGGCGCGTCGAGACGATCGGCGCCGACGGCAAGCTCCTCCACGATACGGACGGCACGATTCGGCACGTCACCCTCGCCGAGAAGCTTTTGGTGCCCGCCCTCTCCAAGCTGTCGAACCTCGTTCCCGGCGGGGGGATCTGGATGAACACCCAGCGCCCGGAGTGGAACGACGCGAACAACGCCCTCGTCGGAGGCGGCCTCTCGGTGGTCACCCTCTGCTACCTGCGCCGGTATCTCCGGTTCCTGGCGGATCTCGCCGGGCGTGCGGGGGCGGAAGCCGTCCCCGTCTCTGCCGAGGTGGTCGACTGGTTCCGGCGGGTGCGGGACATCCTGCTCGGCGCCGGAGGGAACGAGGCGGGCGACGTCGACGACGCCGCGAGGCGGCGGATCATGGACGAGCTGGGCGAGGTCTTCTCGGCGTACCGGGAGACGGTCTACGCCGGCGGGTTCTCCAAACGGGTTCCCCTGGCCTTCGGTGACATCGTCGCCTTCTGCCGGGAGGCGGGCGAGGTCCTCGACGCGACCATCGGTGCGAACCGTCGCGATGACGGGCTCTACCACTCCTACAACCTCCTCGATCTCTCGCCCGACGGACGGAGCGCCGCGGTGCGGCGCCTCTACCCGATGCTCGAGGGGCAGGTGGCCGTCCTGGGCTCCGGCGCCGTCGGGCCGGCAGGCGCGACCACTCTCGTAGACGCCCTCTTCGCCAGCGGCATGTACCGCGAAAACCAGCGGAGCTTCATGCTCTATCCCGAGCGGCAACTGCCGTCCTTCCTCGATCGGAACGTCGTTCCCGAGGACGGGGCGGCGGCGGTGCCGCTCCTGCGCGAGCTCCTCGCCGCGGGAGACGAAACGATCCTGTCGCGGGACGTGGAGGGCCGGTGCCGGTTCAACGGCGACATCGGCACGGCCGGCGACGTCGCCGCGGCCCTCGACCGGCTCGCGGCCGATCCGAGGTGGGCCGCCCGGGTCGCCGCCGACCGGCGGGCGGTGATCGATCTCTTCGGGCGGGTCTTCGATCACGCCGCCTTCACCGGGCGCTCGGGCACGATGTACGGGTACGAGGGGCTGGGCTGCATCTACTGGCACATGGTCTCGAAGCTGCTCCTCGCCGTGCAGGAGACGGCCCTGGCCGCCAATCGCGACGGGCGGCCCGGCGGCGAGGTCGACGCGGTCGTCGATGCCTACTACCGCATCCGCTCCGGTCTCTCCTTCGAGAAGAGCGTCGCCGAGTACGGCGCCTTTCCGATGGACCCGTATTCGCACACCCCGCCCGCCGGGGGAGCGAAGCAGCCGGGGATGACGGGACAGGTGAAGGAGGAGATCGTCGCGCGGTGGGGCGAGCTCGGGGTCACGGTGCAGGAGGGCGTCGTGTCATTCCGGCCGTGGTTCCTCCGCCGGGCGGAATTCCTCGAAGAGCCCTCCGCATGGCGGCACCGCGCCCCGGACGGGCATCTCCGCTCGATCGATGTGCCGGCCGGATCCCTCGCCTTCATCTGCTGCGGCGTGCCGGTCATCTACGCGGCGACGAAGAAAGCGGCGCGCATCCGGGTAACGCGCGAGGGTGGACAGGTCATCGAACGGGACGGCGACCAACTCGATCTCGCCGAGAGCGAGGCGCTCCTCCGCCGGCGGGGCGGCATCGAACGGATCGATGTCCTCGTTCTCGAAGATCTCCTGGGATAGAGAAGGGGCCGGACCCGCCGATCGGCTGGTCCGGCCCCGTGGCACACGAATCGTTCGACCGCCTCACCGGAGCAGGATCATCCGCCGGGAGATCTTCTCCGTCGGGGTCTTCAGGACGTAGAAGTAGACGCCCGAGGCGACCGCGCCGCCCCCCTTCCTCCTGCCGTCCCACGTGACCCGGTGCGGACCGGCCTCGAGGCGGCCGTCCACCAGCGTCGTGACGAGCTTCCCGCTCACGTCGTAGACGGTCAGCTCGACGTCGCCGCTCGCCGGGATGTCGAAGTCGATGCGCGTCGTCGGGTTGAACGGGTTCGGGATGTTCTGCCGCAGGACGGCGGCCTTCGCATCCGGCATCGGGTCGACCGCGGTCGCGCCGATCTGCGAGAAGCTCACGTCGTCGACCCAGGCGGCGCCCCCCTCGAGTGCGGGGGAGACGAACAGGATGTAGGCCGCCGCCTCGACCGTGCCGGTCGGCGCCGTCCCGACGACCTCGTGATAGCCCCAGTTGCCGAGCGTCGACGTGCTGTCGACGATCACGACCTCGCTCGATCCGACCTCCACGGCCGAGACGTCGAGGAAGACGATCTTTGCGATCATGAAGTTCTGGTTCGATCCGGTGATCGGCGTCTCCACGCAGGTGGTCATCGAGTGGCAGCCGAGCTTCCAGATCGAGCCGGTGTCGGCGGGGAAGGCCTGGAAGATCCCCGAGGGGGAGTCGGCCGTGAAGGTGGAGAAGAGCTTCGCGGCCCCGGTCGGCGTGCGCCGGGCGAAGGAGCGCCCGTCGTAGTAGACGTTGCCGAAGGTGTTCCATCCCGTCAGGTCGACGTCGAAGCTCGGGTTGGCGAGCACGTTCGGGACCACGGGCGTGCCGTACGAGTAGAGGTAGGTGTCGTCGACGTAGACGGCGCCCGTATCGCACGCGGGCTGCAGGAAGAGGAAGAGGGTCTCCACCCGCTGCGCCCCCGCCGGCGCCACCGTCGAGACGGAGAAGGGGATCCATTCGCCGTAGGGGGTCCGCCAGTCGCCGATGACGATCTCGTTCGAGGAGATCTCGTTGCCCCCCGACGTTGCGTCGAAGAAGACGACCTTGGCGATGAGCCGGTTGTAGTCGCATGTGTTCGTGCCGGGAATGGCGTCCTCGCTCGAGACGAATCCGTATCCGCCCAGCTCGTAGGTCATGCCGGCGACCGGGGTGAAGGCCTGGCCGTAGCCGCCGACGGTGAACGACGGCGATCCCGGACAGTTCGCGAACTCTCCGAAGATCTTCGACGCGGCGGCGCCGGTGCGGATGATGTTGTCGCCGTCCGGGAGGGAGAGCTGCACGCCGCCGCCGAATGTGAACCAGCCGTCGTAGGACCCGCCGTTATCCTCGAATCCGGGGTTCGCGAGCAGGTTCGTCTGCGCGAGGGCCGGCGATCCCGCCGCCGTGACGGCGAGAAGCGTCGCCGCCGCGAGCAATCCGATACATGTACGTTTCATCTGTTGCCTCCTCCGGCGAGTGCCGCCCGGACAGGAGGAGCGTCGGTCTCGCTCGATCGTCCTCCGGGAATCCGGATACCGTCCCGGACGAGGCCGGGACGGTATCCGGGGGCGTTCGCCCTGCAAAAAACACTGCTTCCTTCTACTCGGCCGCCTTGATCGAGCTCCAGGAAGCGTCGTCGGTGCCCACCGGGCCGCCCGACTGGTACAGCACCGCGTTGTCGACGTGGCAGGCGCCGCCGTCCCACAGCGGCTGCAGGTAGAGCACGAGGGCCTGGAGCTTCACGGTGCCCTCGGGGGCAACGCCGACGATCGGCGCGTTGTCGAACCAGGTGTCGGTCGCGAAGGTGCCGTCGAGGATCGTCGACTCGACGCCGCCGATCTCCTCTCCGAGCGCGTTGAACCAGGCGATCTTCTGGACGACCCAGTTGGCGTCGGGCGCGCCGACGCCGATCATCGGGTCGCCGCCCCAGTGCCGCGACTTGCACGACATCGTCCACTCGGCGCCGGCGGTCGTCGGGAACTCCTGGAAGATGCCGGTGACGTTGAACACGCCCCACCAGTTGCCGAAGATGGAGGCGAGCCCGTCACCCTCGTAGGGGATGAAGCCCGCATCCGGGTTGGTCGTTTCGGCGTAGGCGTTGCCGAATACCTGCCAGCCGTTGAGGCCGTCCTCGAAGCCGGGGTTCGCGAGAATGTTCTGTGCGGATACGGCGCCGGCGATCCCGAGAAGGAGCGCGGCGACCGCGACGACGGCCAGCAAGCGATAGCGTTTCAGCATGTTCATGTCTCCCGAGCAGTACGTGTGCGGACCGGATCGGCCCGATAGACGGGCCGGTGCCGTGATCCAGTGCTGGTGCATTTACGATTCGATGTCATTTCAGGAGGACGAGCTTCCTCGTCTCCGAGAACCCGCTCGATCCGAAACGGTACAGGTAGACCCCCGACGCGACACGCGTGCCGGCGTCGTCTCGCCCGTCCCATCGGACCTCGTGGATCCCGGATGGAACGAACCCGTTCACGAGCGAACGGATCCGTCGTCCAGAGACATCGTACACGGTGATCCGTGTCATTCCTCCCTTCCTGACGGTGTAACGGATGGTTGTCGACGGATTGAACGGGTTGGGCAGCGCCACTGAACGGGGCGCCGGCGGCAGGGCGGCATTCCCCGCGTCGGTGACTGTTCCCTCGGGATAGAAGGTGAAGGCCTCGAAGACGACCTCCTGGTCGGCGGCCGGCGGGCCGTTCACCTGCCACAGGTTGATGTGGACCCGCGGCTGCTCGGGGCGGGGGATATGCGGCCCCGAATAGGTCCACTCGTGTATCATCGTCGCGGCGGACTCGTCGGCCGGCCCCCCGCGCCAGCTGCGGTACTCCACGCGGTCGCTCAGCCAGCGGAAGGCGTGGCTCGTCCGCTCGCCCGCGGAGAAGGAAGCGGCGAACCGCTCGATGTTTCCCGGATAATCGTAGGGCTGGGCGACGAACTGGCCGAGGTCCTTGCCGGGATCGCTCCACCTGCTGAACTCGATGTCGATCTCGTTGTAGGGATTCCACCAGAGGTAGGAAGGGTCCCAGCAGTCGCCGTACTCCCAGATGAAGAGGCCGAGGACGGCGTTCGGATCGAGCTCGTCGAGGTCGCCGATCGTCGTGAAGATGTAGTCGCCGTATCCGAGGGCCTCCTCGGGGACCACCTCGGTGCTGTACCAGGAGCCGCCGATGCGCTTTATCGTCATGTGCAGGCGGCCCTCGCCGTCGACCCATACGCAGTCGGCCGTGTCGCAGAAGAGGCTCGGGCCGGGGCCGTAGTAGCCCGGTCCCTTCACGCGCCACGTGCGCCCGCTGAACGAGATCGTCCGGCCCCCGGGGAAGTCGTTCCACTGGATGTCGTCGTGGGAGGGCGGCCCGATCTCGTGGAAGGTGGCCTGGTCGTAGTAGACGTCCGGAGACGGATCGGTCGGGCTCTGGAGGACGCCGAGCAGGAGGCGCGCCTTGGCCGTGCTCGTCGGCGCCGGCCCGCTGACGACGGAGAACTCCTGCACCACGTCGACGGGGGTCGACGCGTTCGCGACCTGGTGGGACTCGTAGTTGATCAGGTCTCCGCTCGCGTTCCGCCATTCGATGTTCAGGATGGCGGACGACTGGCCGGTGAGGGGGCGCACTGCCGTGTGCCAGCCCTTCACGGTGGCTTCCCAGCGCTCGCCGGGGGCGGTGTCGAACTCCTGCCAGTATCCCGAGACGTCCCAGCCGCCGAGGTTCGGACCCGAGACGACGGCTGCCGCCGATCCGTGCGTGGCGTTCGACGTCGAGCCGACGACGCCGAACTCGTTCCAGCCGCCGAACACCGTGCCGGAGCCGGGAAGCTCGAAGCTCGGATTCGCCAGGATGCATTGCGCGGCCGCGCTTCCCGCGGCGAGGAAGGCGATGACCGCGATCGAGATAAGAATGATTCCGGATTTTTTCACTGCGATTCCTTTGCTGTCAGGCGCTGGTTGCGGTTCCAAAAGCCCGATCGCACGATTTCCGTGTGAGATGGACATACCGGTTCCATGGGATTCTAACACATTTTCCGCGAATTATCAATAATATACCGAACTTGTAAGTTATTGCTCCTTGACAGTTACGAGGTTATCTGGCATCGTTCTTTCTTGTCGCGGGCGCTGTTCGCCGCAAGACGCTCCATTCGACCATCCGATACCCGGATCGCTCCGGCGCCGGGGGAAGTAGAGAGCATATGGCCCTCCTTCAATTTCCCGACGGGTTCCTCTGGGGCGTCGCCACCTCGTCGCACCAGATCGAGGGGGCGTTCGCCGAGGACGGCCGCGGCGAATCGATCTGGGACCGCTTCGAGGCGACGCCGGGAATGATCGAGGACGACTCAAACGCCGCCGTCGCCTGCGATCACTATCACCGCTGGCGCGAGGACGTCGACCTGATGGCGAGCCTCGATCTCGGCGCCTACCGTTTCTCCGTCGCCTGGCCGCGCGTCCTGCCGGCGGGCACGGGGGCCGTCAACGAGACGGGACTCGATTTCTACGATGCCCTTGTCGACGCCCTGCTCGAGAGAGGCATCGTTCCCTTCGTCACGCTCTATCACTGGGATCTTCCCCTGGCGCTCCAGGATCGCGGCGGTTGGGGCGCGCGGGAAACCGTCGATGCGTTCGTCGAATACGCGGATGTCGTCACGGCCCGGCTCGGCGACCGGGTGCGGCACTGGATCACCCACAACGAGCCCTGGTGCATCGCGGTCCTCGGCCACGAGGAAGGCGAGCATGCCCCCGGCCACAGGGATCCCGCCGAGACGCTGCGCGTCGCCCACCACGTCCTCCTCTCGCACGGCCGGGCGCTGGAGCCGATCAGGCGGAATTCCCCCGGCGCCGAGGCGGGTATCGTCCTGAATCTCGTTCCCGCCTGTCCGGCGACCGGTGCCGCCGCCGACGCCGAAGCGGCCCGGCGGTTCGACGGCGCCCTCAACCGGTGGTACCTCGATCCGATCTTCCGGGGAGCCTATCCTGCAGACGCGGTCGAGGACCGCGCTCGGCGCGGGCATCTCGCCGGGGAGGAGCTTCCCTTCGTCCAACCGGGCGACCTGCAGACGATCGCCTCGAGAATGGACTTTCTCGGGCTCAACTACTACACTCGCATCGTCGTGGCCGCGGGAGAGGATGGGGAGCCCGTCCCCCGCCCGGCGGCGCCGAAAGAGGCGCTGACCGGGATGGGCTGGGAGGTCTTTCCGCGGGGGCTGTACGAAACGCTCCTGCGGCTCGCGCGCGAATACCGGCCACCCGGGATATACATCACCGAGAGCGGAGCCGCCTTCGACGATCCGGCGCCGGTTGGCGGGCGGGTGCGCGATCCGCGCCGCGTCGAATATCTCAGGGCGCACCTGGCGGCGGCGCACCGGGCGATCGCCGACGGGGTGCCGCTCGAGGGGTATTTCGCCTGGTCGCTCCTCGACAACTTCGAGTGGGCGCACGGGTACACGAAACGATTCGGCCTCGTCAGGGTCGAGTACGAGAGTCAACAGCGGATACCGAAGGACAGCGCCGGCTTCTACCGCGCGGTGGCGGCCGGAAACGCGGTCGACGACGAACCGGGCACGAGCTCGAGGGAGGAAACGTGAGAAACCCCAACCGATGCAGTGGATCGATCATGCGGACCGCCGCAATAGTCATTGCCGTGGCGGTCGTCCAGCTTCTCGCCGCGCCGGCGACGGCCTCACCGTCGGCGACGAGCCCCGTGGACGTGCGGATCGTCACCGACGCCGAGGGATCGAAGTTTCTCGTGAACGGCGAGGATTTCATGATATTCGGCATGAACTGGGGCTACATGCCCATCGGCGAGAACTATCTCTACAGCCTGTGGGCGCAGCCGGACGACGTCATCGAGGAGGCCCTCGCGCGGGAGATGCAGCTGCTCAGAGCCATGGGCGTGAACGTCATCCGCCAATACGCGGGGATTCCGCCGCGCTGGGTGGAGCATATCTACGAGCGCTACGGCATCTACACCGTGGTCAACCACCCGATGGGGCGCTACGGTTTCACCCTCGACGGCGTCTGGCACCCGTCGGTCGACTACTCCGATCCGCGGATGAGGCAGGCCATCACCGCCGAGATCGTGGCGCTCGTCGACGAGTTCAGGAACACGAAGGGCATGCTCTTCTGGCTGCTCGGCAACGAGAACAACTACGGCCTGCACTGGGCCTCCAACGAGATCGAGGCCCTGCCCGAGGGGGAGCGCGACGCGGCCAGGGCGCGGCACCTCTACTCCCTCTTCGGCGACGTCACCGACGCCGTCAAGGCCCGCGACGGGCGCCCGGTGGCGATCGCGAACGGCGACATCCAGTACCTCGACATCATCGCCGAGGAGTGCCGGAACATCGACATCTTCGGGACGAACGTCTACCGGGGGATCTCCGCCCGGGATCTCTTCCGGCGGGTGAAAGACGAGCTCGGCGTCCCCGTGGTCTTCACCGAGTTCGGGGCGGACGCCTGGAACGCGCGCGAGATGCGCGAGGACCAGGTGATGCAGGCGCGCTACCTGGTGGGGCAGTGGCGGGAGATCTACGAGCAGTCCGCCGGCAAGGGCCGCGTCGGGAACGCCGCCGGCGGTTTCGTCTTCCAGTGGAGCGACGGCTGGTGGAAGTACCTGCAGGACAGCAATCTCGACGTCCACGATCTCAACGCGTCCTGGCCCAACCGGGCCTATCCCGAGGATTTCGTCGAGGGCGGGAACAACATGAACGAGGAGTGGTGGGGCATCACGGCCAAGGGGCGCCCCGACTCCCGCGGCCTCTACGAGGTCTACCCGCGGGCCGCCTACTACGCCCTCCAGAAGGCCTTCCGACTCGATCCCTACGCCGGGGGAACCGACCTCGCGACGATCGCCGAGCACTTCGGCGCGATCTCCCCCGTCATGACGGCCGTCGAGGCGCGCGGCGACAAGGTCGCGCTCGTCGCCGAGCAGACCGAGCGCGTCCGCGTGTCCGGCGTCCGGATGGAGTACGAGACGTTCAACACCGGCGGCACGGACATCAGCACGCCCGAGTCGGAATTCCCGCAGCTGAAGTTGCCCGGGTTCCAGGGCTTCGATCACCAGGAGTCCTTCTACACGGAGTTCGAGGTGAAGCCCGCGGAGAATTTCACCGGAAATCTCTCGATCAATATCCTCGGCAACGTCGCCGTCAATCCCATCGACGAGATCTACTACGAGAACCGCGGCCGGCGGCGGACGATCATCGCCGACGGGGAGCCCTACGATTTCAACGGGATCGAGCGGGTGAAGGTGTACGGCGCGTCCGTATCGTGGGACGATACCTGGTTCCATCTCGACGGCTTCTATCGCGTCGGCCACACGCACTGGGGCTACGAGGGGGATTTCTTCGGCCTCTACCGCGACGCCTTCTACGGCGAGAACATCGATATCTACAACAGCGATGCGCCGGTCGGCGTGGAGGTCAGCCTGAAGCGCGCCTTCGAGGGACTCAAGTTCGCCTACGGTCCGCAGCTCTGGTGGGGGGCGAACCCCTCGTTCTACGTGAAGTACACGCGCGCCTTCGGCCGGGTGGAGGCGACCGCCCTCTTCCAGGAGGAGTTCGCGAGCCAGAATGCGCTCACCTCGTCGATCGCCGTCCCGGTGCCCCCGACCCGCCGCGCGACGCTGGCCTTCAAGACGAACTGGGGGCGCCTCGGGATCGAGATCGGCGGCATCTGGGCCGGCTCGACGAAGGCCGGCGATCCCTTCCAGATCGTCGAGGCGACGGCGGACGGGTACAAGGTCTACGTCGACGAGATCAAGGACAGCGATGCCTTCGGCGCGAAGGCGAAGCTGACCTTCGAGACGGGGCGCTGGCACTGGTACGCGCAGTCCGCAGTCGCCGGTCTCGTCGCCGACGGGGGGCCGACGGCCATCTACAACTTCACCGGCTGGACGCTCAGGGACAGCGGCTGGAGCAACCAGCGGAACGTCATGTCCGGTATCGCCATGGACATCGGCAGGTTCCAGATCGGCCCGAACTTTCTCTGGCAGAAGCCGATCGAGGACCCCATCCCCGCCGACGCACCCGCTCCCGCGAGGCCGCGGAACGTGCTCGACGACCCCTTCGCCGTCCGCTACAACCGCGAGACGGTCGGCGCGGAGCTCGTTCTCGCGTACGATCCGACGCCCGCGACGTGGATGTGGGCATGGGACAACGATATGCGTGAGGACGCGAGTCTCGCCTGGAGCCTCGGCTACGTCTTCCGCCACCTTCCGACGACGATGGACGCAGGAATCGGGATCATGGAGGACGGCGTGACGTCGTTCCCCTTCCCCAACGCGACGCCTCCCCGCGACCTGTGGGAGGTGCACGCGCGCATCGTCTCCAGGCTCGCTCCCGGGCGGCGCGTCGTCGCCCATTTCTACGGCGGCTGGGCGGAGCCGAACGGCGAGGATCTCCGCAAGATCGAGCGCTTCGGGACGGCCGCGAGGATCACGTGGGGGCCCCTGGCCCTCGCGACCTTCGCGAAGTTCAACGACTGGGGGCCCTACGACTACCACCGTGATTTCAACTACACCTACCCCGTGCAGGTGATGGGGGACATCTCCTACGCGATCGGGTCGCCGCGGTGGTTCGCCTTCCCGCAGACGCGCGTGGGCATCCGCGGCCTCTGGCGGTCGCTCGACGAGTACTCCAACCGCTACTGCCCGGCCCTGGTGCCGGGCGTCGGCGGCGACCTCGTCTGCGACCCCACCGCCCCCGGCGACGGCTCCGAGTGGGAGATCAGGACCTATCTCCACGTGTCCCTGTAGGGGGCCGGGGGAGATCGTTTCGATGGGTGGCGTGCGGCCCGGCGATCCGGGCCCGGGAAGACGGAATCGATGCGGCCTTCGCGCCGGATCGGCGTGAGCGTCATTCCATGCTGTAGACGCGGACCCGGTCGACGAGCATCGTTTGCGGGAAGACGGTCGTCTCGTCGTCGGGCGGCCCGACGAAATTGCCGCCGACGGCGACGTTCAGGATGATGAAGAACGGGTGGTTGAACACCCAGCGACCGCCGGCCGGAATGTCCTCCGTCGTCACCGTGAAGGTGCGGGTGTCGTCGACGAACCAGGTAATGCGCGTGCGATCCCACTCGATCGCGAACACGTGGAAGTCCGCGTCGAACCCGTTCCCGGGAAGCACGTATCTCCGGCTGATCGCCGAGCCGCCCGAGTAGCCGGGACCGTGCAGGCTGTTGATGGCCACGTTCGGTTCCTGCCCGCGGTATTCCATGATGTCGATCTCGCCGCACTCCGGCCAGCCGACCACGTCGATATCGGTGCCAAGCAGCCAGAAGGCCGGCCAGATCCCCTGCCCCACCGGCAGGCGGATCCGCGCCTCGAACCGCCCGCGCGTCTGCGAGAAGCGCCCCTCCGTCTTGATGCGCCCGGACGTGTACTCCCGCCCGAGGTATTCCTCCCGCCGCGCGACGATGGCGAGGTTCCCCCAGCCGTCCAGGGAGACGTTTTCAGGCCGGTCGGTGTCGTACTCGAGCTGGTTGTTGCCCCAGTTCGTTCCGATGTCGAAGTCCCAGCTCGCCGAATCCGGCGACGTCCCGGCGTCGCCGTCGAAGGTGTCCTCCCAGACGAGCTTCCATTCCGCCGCGTCGTCGTCGCGATCACAGCCCGCCGTCGCGGCGAGCAGGAGGGCGATCGCGGCAATGAGCAGTGCCGCCGGCGGCGCTCCGACTCGGCTCGCGCGTCGATGTCTCCGGTATCGAGTCGTCACCGGCGTCGCCTTTCCTCGGCTATCGGCCGGCTCCGCCCGGTAGCCGGTAGAAGAACACGTTGTCGATGAAGGCCGTGATGTTCGCGCCGGAGATCAGGAGCTGGGCGAGATGCTCGCGGCTCTGCAGGCCCGTCGGCCCCATGAAGTCGGCGAGCGGGATGTCGAGGCCCACCCAGGCTCCCGCCGTGAACGGGGGGACCGAAGCGCCCGTGAAGGTGAGCTCCTTCTGGCTGTCGGGCGCGCCGCCATACACGCCGTCCTCGCCGAAGTCGACGAGTTTCACCTTGATGGCGGAGGTGCCCGGCGGCGCCCAGACGTCGATGTGAAAGAAGTCCATGTCGGCGGCGTCGACGAGGACCGTCTCGAAGAGGATGCCGGCGTAGACGAGGTTCGTGTAGGCCTTCACCGGGTTGCCGGCGATCGCGAAGTCGGCGACGTCCGCCTGGTCGGGCCAGTCGGCCGACCAGGAGTCGACGGTGATGTCGTCGTAGACGTCGCTGAAGAGGGAGATGACGTCGTCGGCGGGAATGGTCGGCACCGGCGCCGGCGTCGTCGGAGCGGGATTCGCCGTCAGGGTGACGGCTCCCGAAGCCGGCACGTTTCCGAGCGCCGCCGTGATCGTCGCCGTGCCCGGACCGACCACCACGATGTTCCCGTCGACGACCTGCGCGACGGTGTCGTTCGACGAGGCGAAGGAGAAATAGCCGGGGAGGTGCTCGACGGTGACGTCCGTGCCGTCGACGTCGAAGGTGACGCTCGTGCCGGAGATGTCGACCGTCGCGCCGACGAAGGCGCTGGCGGCGCCGGGATCGAGCACGGGACGCGGATTGGAGACGAGGCCGGTCTTCTCGTAGACGATATCGTCGAACCAGATCTGGTAGGAGACGTTGTCCGACTCGTACCCCTCGGCGAAGAAGAAGAGCCCCTTCTCCATCGCGAGCTTCGCCGGGAGCGGGATCGGGATGATGTACTTCGTCCACGTCGTGGTGAGGGACAGGTTGTTCACGGACGCCTCGTAGATGGAGGTGCCCGTGTTGTCGTTCGCGATGCCCGCCGTATTGAGGACGGCCGGGCTCTTGCTCGCCCGTGCCCAGAAGGTGAGGGCATCGTACCCGCTGAAGTCGCGCGGGACGTTGGCCACGAACGCGCCGCCGGCGAACCAGCCGGAGGGATCGTCGGGGCCGGGCACGGTCACCTCGAGGGCGGTCGTGCCGCTGTGTATGGTGGTGGTCGTCGTCTGTAGCGCGTCGAGCTTCGAGTTGAGGAATGCCTGGAAGTCGACCCCCTGCCCGAAGGCGTCCGTGAAGACGACCGGGTCGGTGCTGATCGGCGCCGGATCGAGCGAGCCCGTGTCGCGGCCGCACCCCGCGATGACGACGAGGGCCGCGATAACGGCGGCGACGCGGCGTATCCTGGGTCCTGTCATGTCGTGCCTCCGTGATTTCCGGATTCGTTGTCGCGCGATCGGAAAAATCTCCGTCCGGTGTCGCCGGTCGAACCGTCGGGACGCGTCCGTGACCCGTCCGGCTGACGGCCGTTTCCGCGGAACGGCGCGCGCGCCCGTTAGGAATATAGGCGCGCCCTTCCGGGCCGGTCAATAATGCTTTTCAATGCGGCGCGACCGCGGGCCGCCAGCCGGGCGCCTTCAACGTTCAGCAGGTCGCCGGCGAACCGCCTCGCGACGGCGCCGGGCCCGAGAATCCCCCATCCGATCCCCACGTTCAGCGTTTCCCCCTATGGCACGTCCGCGCCGCGGGAGGCCCGGAGGATCCGGAACCAGTCCTCCCGCGAGATGTCCGTGCCGGACGCCGCGACCGATTCGGCGATCCGCTCCGGGTTGCCCGTGCCGATCACCGGGACGATGTTGGCGGGATGGCAACGCAGCCACGCGATCGCCAACCGGTCGATCGAGCCGATACCCCGCTCCTTGCCGATCTCCGCCAGCTCGCGGAGGACCGCGGAGGCCCGTTTCGACGAGGCGTCGAACAGCGCCCCGCCGCCGAGGGGGCTCCAGGCCATGGGCGCGATGCCGAGCCGCTGGCACGCGTCGAGCGTCCCGTCGTCGAGGGCCTCGGTCTGGAGGACGGAGCATTCGATCTGGTTTGTGACGAGCGAGAACGGGAGGCGCGATTGCAGCAGGTCGAACTGCGACGGGGTGAAGTTCGAGACGCCGAAGAAGCGCACGAGGCCGCGCTCGCGCAGCTCCGTGAAGGCGGCAGCGATCTCCGCCGCGTCCATCAGCGGGTCGGGGCGGTGGATGAGCAGGAGGTCGACGTAGCCGGTGCGCAGGCGTTTCAGCGAGCCCTCGACCGAACGCAGGATGTAGGCGCGCGACGAGTCATAGTGCTTCACCACGGGGTCGGTTGCGCCCGGGCCGGGGATGCGGATGCCGCATTTCGTGACGAGCCGGACATCCTCCCGCGCCACCGCCATCGACGAGAAAGCATCGCCGAAGAGCGACTCGCACGCCTGCCCGCCGTAGATGTCCGCATGGTCGAAGGTGTTCAGGCCGAGTTCGAGGCAGCGTTCGATCAGTTCGCACAGCTCCGGCCGCGCGAGTTGCCAGTCCCGGAGGCGCATCATGCCGAGCGCGACGCGCGACAGCTCCGGGCCATCATTCGACAGGTAGATCGTCTCCAACCCTTTTCCCTTCATGCCGGCGACGTGTTCCGTCGTCCGCGGGCGCAATTCCTACCGTGTCCGCGCGGACCGGTCGGTCCGCCCGTCGAAAGAGAGGCCCTCGACCGCTTCGACGACGCCGCCCTTGCCATCGGCGAACCGGAGCCGGAAGGCCGGATTGCCCTCGAGGGCGAAGGTGCGCTCGTCTATCGGCACGAGACGGTACTCGGGGCCGTCCCCGCGCCGGTAGAAGAGCTGGTCGCCTCGCCGGAAGATGTGGCGTTCCCCGTACTCGCCGGCCAGGCGATCGAGGAGCCGGACCGGCAGCTCGGGCGGTCTCTCCGCCTCCAGCCGCATCTGCGCGCGCGCCCAGTCGAGCAGCCGAGCCGCCTCCGCGTCCCCCGGCCGTGCGGCGAGGGCCGCCTCGAAGTCGGCGGCGGCCGCCGCCGGGTCCCCCGCCTCGAAAAGCCACACGCCGCGGGCGGTCAGGACACCCGCCGTCAGTGGCAGCTCGTCGACGAGTTGGCGGGCGATCTCCATCGAGCGCGTCGCCATCGCCCCCGAGTAGAGCGTGAGGAACTCGCGTGCGAGAGGCGGGTCGGTCTCCCACAGCTCGAGCGCCGTCTTCTCGACGGCCGCCTGCATCCCGAGCGCCTCCGCCTCGAACCCGTCCCATGTCTTCCGCACCATCCCGATCGTCCGGGCGTAGTCGCCGTCGACGAGCCGGCGGTAGAACTTGAAGAGCCCGCCGGAGGAGGCCGTATCGAGCGCGAAGGTCTCCGGCGGCATGTGGAAGTGGAAATCCACGCGCTGCGCGCGGGCCGTGTCGGCGCGCAGCGGGGCGGCCTGGAAGGCGGCCGGGATCCGCGTGATCCCGAGATACCACGGCACGAATCCGCTCGTGCAGGGGGGCTCGAGGGCCCGCCAGACGACCGTGCCGATCGCGGGGGGCAGCCAGGAGCGCTCCTGGATGATCGTCGTCCGGTGGGTCGTGTTGCAGCAGATCGGCCGTCCCGGCGCGTGGTGCGGGGAGAGCCGGTAGCTGTCGGTCGAGTCGAGGGGGGTGCCCTCGTAGTGGTCGCGGAAGATCGCCATGAGATCGGCGACGGAGAGCTTGCGGTCCGGCGTGGCCGAGACGGGGAGGACGCCGGTGCGCGCCTCCCGCCACGAGACGGGGAAGCCAGCGTCGACGAGCCGCCCGAGATCCCACTGGCGGTCGGTGTTCGCGAAGTGGGTGAAGAGGTTCCGGTGGGCGTACGTCGCGGCGAAGTCGAAGGGCTTGCCCGCGTCCGGATCGTACCAGCCGCGCTCGACGGCGTACTCGACGAGGCGGGGCGAGCAGACGAAGTTCTCGCGGTCGGCGGGATCGACCTCGCGGATGCTGTAGGTGTTGGCGATGATCGCCACCTCGTCGTCTTGCACGCGGCGGGCGACGTACTGCTTGCCGCGCACCATCTGGAGTTGCCAGGCCTCCGCCGGGCCGACGATGTGGAGGCATCGCCCGCTCGCGTTGTAGCCGTGGCGGTCGAGGAGATCGGCGGCGATCTGTACCGCCTCGCGCGCCGTGCGGGCCCGTTCGGCGAGGATCATCCGCAGCTCGAAGGCGAGGCCGCCGTCGACGAGGTCGCCGCGCGCGGCGACCTCCTCCACCGGGTCCTCGCGCGAGAGGCAGGCGTTGCTGCCGATCGCGACGCCCCACTCGTTCACGACGTTGTTGGAGAAGGAGGTGCCGGGGCCCTGGTCCCACATGTAGGCGTACGTCTCGGCAACCTGGGGGATCGCCCCGCCGTTCTCGAGACGCAGGACCGAGCCCGGCGCGTATTGCCGTCGGGGGATGCGCCAGAGGAAGTCGATCGAGGCGGGGGTGTCGTCCTCGCTCTTGGCGAAGAGGATCGAGCCGTCGACCGTGGTGCCGCGGCCCGCGATGAGTCCGGTGCAGTTGCACCATGCGTCGAGGCCGGCCGGAACGCCGGCGGGGGGCGCCGCGGCGAGGACCGGCGCGAGCAGGAGCAAGGCCGCGAAGAGTATCGTGAAACGTTTCATCCGTGTCACCTCGCAGAGCGGATTGGGGCGGGATCGTTTTACCGGAGCGTAGCATATTCCCGATGCGATCGGACAGGATTTCGCTCGTCCGCGACCGGTACGGGGATCGGCGGCGCGCGCGGGGCGACACGGTGCCCGGCATCGATCCTCCAGCGCGGAAAAGACTTGCGTTCGACCCGCTTATTGTCTACTATGTTGGTGTATAAATGGAGGTGGTTTGTGCGTCTGTCCACGCGTTCACGGTACGGCCTGCGGGCGATGGTGTCGATCGTCCGGGCGAAGGGCGACCCGGTGACGAGCGACACGGTGGCGGCCTGCGAGAACGTGTCCAAGAAGTACCTGGACCGGATCCTCGGATCGCTGCGAGCGGCCGGCCTGCTCGAGAGTCACCGCGGCAAGGGGGGCGGCTACGTGCTGGCGCGGTCCCCCGAGCTGATCACGGCGGCCGACGTCGTCTCCGTCCTGGAGACGGGAAACGGCATCGTGCCCTGCGTGCCCGACCCCGGGGCGTGCCCGAAGTACGACGGTTGCCCGACGCGGTCGGTCTGGGAACGGCTCGCGTCGGCGATCGACGGGAGCCTCGGCGGCGTTACCCTCGCCGAGTTCGCCCGCGACGACGACTGACGACACGAACGAGAGGAGCGCAGACATGCGCCATCGCCTCCGCGCAACCGCCGCGGCGTCCGCCGCGTTCACCCTGACGATTCTCCTGTGCATCTCGAACGGCTCGGCCGCGTTCGTGCTCGCCGGCGAAGATCTCGTTCTCTCCGCCGACACGGCGATCGCGGTGCCCGGCTACTCCGTGCCCTCGTTCGTCCGGTGGGACGGCGACGACCTCCCCGATCTCGTCGTCGGACAGGGCGGCTTCGGGTACGGCCCGGGCAAGGTCCGCGTCTACCTGAACACCGGCTCGCCCGGCGCTCCCCGGTTCGACGACGGATTCGTCCACGTCCGGGCGGCTGGCGTCGAGATCGCGAGCCAGGAGGGCGGCTGCATGGGGATCTTTCCCCGCGTCGTCGATGCCGACGGCGACGGGCGCACGGACCTGCTCTGCGGCGAAGCGGAAGGGTTCATCCGCCTCTACACGAATACGGGGACCGACGACGCCCCCGTCTTCGACGCCGGACGCTACCTCGAGGTCGGCGAGCCGGGGGCCAAGGCGATCATCGACGTCGGGCAGCGCCCCACGCCGATCGTCGTCGACTGGGATCTCGACGGGCGCCGCGATCTCCTCGTCGGCGCCAAGGACGGCTACCTGCGCATATTCCGCAACGAGGGGACCGATGCGGCGTGGGACTTCCGCGGGTCGGCGCTCGTGCTGGAGAACGGCTCGCCGATGTTCGTGCCGACGGCCCGGCCGAGTCCGCAGCTGACCGACCTCGACGGTGACGGCAGGCGGGATCTCCTCGTGGGGAACACCGAGGGGAACATCCTCTTCTACCCGAACGTCGGCTCGAACGACGATCCGGCCTTCTCCGGCTTCACGTACGTCGAGGCCGGCGGAGAGACGATCGACCTGCCCTTCACCCCCCGCGCGCGCCCCTTTCTCTGCGACTGGAACGGGGATGGCCGCGTGGACCTGCTCGTCGGCTCCTCGCCGGGGAACGTCCGCGTCTACCTCAACATCGACACGACGACGGGCGTGGCCGACGGCCTGCCGCCGGCCGGCCTCCCCGCCCGGCTCGACGCGCCGTGGCCCAATCCCTTCAACCCGGTCGTCACGGTGCCCTTCGTCCTCGAGCGGCGGCAGCGCGTGCGGATCACCGTGCTCGATGCGCGGGGCGCCCTCGTCGCCGTCCTCGTCGACGGCGAACGGCCTGCCGGCGTGCACGAGGTCCGCTGGACGGGCGGGGGAGCCGGCGGCGGTGCGAGATCGGGCGTCTACCTCGTCAGGATGCAGTCCGCCGCCGGCGCGTTCTCGCGGAAGATCGTCCTCCTGCGTTGATGGCGGGGGGCAACGCGGGGCGGGAAAAAAGGGGCGGGTCCAGTCGACCCGCCCCCGTCGATTCCGATCGCCAGCGTGCGAAGCTACTTCATCATCGACTTTATCGCACCCCAGGTCCCCTCCTCGGTGCCGACTGACTTGTCGACGCACTCGTGGATGATGACGCCGTTGGCGAGATCGAAGTTCTCGCCCATGATGTCGATCGAGACCCATTCGGGGTTGTAGTCGTAGACGATCCAGTCGAAATCATAGTGCGTGTACTCGGCCGTCAGGTCGGTGAAGGGCACGGCAGGATCGCCGAGCATGGGCACGCGCTCGATGTAGAGCGCCTCGTCGAACGGGGCGCCGGGGAATTCGGGGATCGGCGGCCAGGTCTGGCCGAAGCCGAGGTAGGACCAGTCGGGCGTCGACCAGTTCACCGCGAAAACGAACTCGCTGGGGTAGTCGGTGTTGAAGGCCCGCAGGTCGAACTCGATGTGGATGATCTTGCCCCGCTGCCAGTCGAGGGGATGATCGTAGAACCACTGGTTCACCCAGCCCGACGGGTACTCGACCCAGGGCGGGTAGGGGAATCCGACGGGTTCGAATCCGGTGCCGGCGCCGCAGATGTAGCCGCAGCGCGCCTCGACGGCGCAGAAGGTGTCGGTGATGGGCTGCGCCACCGCCGAGCCGACGAGCGTGAGCAGCGTCAGGGCGGTCAAGAGCAGAATGGCCTTTTTCATTGGAGAGCCCCCTCCTTGCGATGCATGTCCCCGCCGGCCGGGAAGCCGCCGGGGGATGTCTTTCCCAGGGAAAGCAGTGATTGAACGGGTCGGCTGCGGGCGGCACGCGCCGCCGCCTGGAGCCTCATGATCGCCGTCTCAGCCGATACGCATCAACTCCTTCCGGCAGGGGGAGGCCGGGAGCAAAAAACACCCTTGCGGGCTCGGTCCGCGCCGCGCCTGCCCGTTTTCCCCCCCGGTTTTTCCGTTGGTCCCGATGAGCCCTGTTTCCGAGTGGGTATTCTATCACAAACGCAAAACGGTTTCAAGTACGCTCTCGGCAATACGCGTGCGGCACGCGCGCAAACCGTCCCTGACGCGACGCTTGCGGACCGCGCGAGAATATTGTAGATATCAGGTCAGGTATTCGCCGGGGCATGGCGCGCGGCAATCGGGAAACGGCCGCGGAGAGGCCGCCGGTCGGGAACGACATCGAAAGGAGCCCGTGGTGACAGGGATGTCCGTGCGAAGGATGGCAGCCGTGCTCGTCTCGGCGGCCGGTCTCCTCCTGGCCCTCGGGTGCGGCGGCGGCGCCCGCGAGGAGGCCCCGGCCGACGGGATCGGGTGGCTCGCCGACGTCGATTCGGCGCTGACCCTCGCGAAAACGCTCGGCGCGCCCGTCATGATCGATTTCATGGCCGTCTGGTGTCCCCCCTGCCGCAGGATGGAGGACACGACCTTCTGCGATCCGGCCGTCGTGGCGAAGGCCCGCTCCTTCGTGACCGTCCGGATCGACGTCGACGAGCAGCGCGATGTGGCGGTCCGCTATGGCGGCAACGCTCGCAAGTACGGTGGCGTGGGGATCCCCAACATCCTCTTCCTCGGTCCGTCGGGAGAGACCGTGAAGCACGTCGTCGGGTTCCAGGGCCCCGCCGAGCTCGTCGCCGCGATGGATTCGGTTCTCACCCTCGCCGGCGCGGCCCGCTGAGTTGGCCCGCCGGCGGGAGGCACGCGATGACGAAGCTCACGCAGCGGGATGTGCGGGAATTCCGGCGGACCGTCCTCGACGCCTACGCCGAGCGTGGCCGGCCCGGTCTCCCCTGGCGTCTCACGAACGATCCCTGGCTCATCCTCGTCTCGGAGATGATGCTCCAGCAGACGCAGGTGCCCCGCGTGGCCGAGCGGTACGGCGATTTCTGCCGGCGGTTCCCGGCGCCGGCGGACCTCGCCCGGGCCGGCCTTGACGAGGTCCTCGCCGCCTGGAGCGGCCTCGGCTACAACCGCCGCGCGATGTATCTCCACCGCGCCGCCCGCGTCATCGTCGAGCGGCACGGCGGCGCCGTGCCTGAGCGATACGGGGATCTGCTCGCCCTCCCCGGGATCGGCCCGGCGGCGGCCGGCGGCATCGCCGCCTTCGCCTTCGGCCTGGCCCACCCCTTCATCGAGACGAACATCCGCGCCGTCTTCATCCACCACTTCTTTCCCGGCCGGCGCGAGGTGCGCGACGCCGAGATCCTCCCCCTCGTCGAGCGGACGCTCGACCGCGACGATCCGCGCACGTGGTATTACGCCCTGATGGACTACGGCGTCGAGCTGAAGCGCCGTGACCGCGGCATCACCGCCCGCGGCGCCGACCGCTCACGCCAGGCCCCCTTCGCCGGCTCCGACCGGGAAGCGCGCGGTCGAGTCGTGCGGGCGCTGACGTCGGGCGGGGGCATGACGATACCCCAACTCGCCGCGGCGACCGGTCTCGAGCGCGAACCACTCGAGCGCGTCGTGGCCCGTCTCGTCTCCGAGGGGATGCTCGAGCGCCGCGGTGGGCGGGTGCGGGTGGATACCAGCCGCGGCCGCGACGATTGACTCGGGGCAGCGAAAAAATGTACAATATAAAGAGATAGGCTGCGTCCGCGACGGGCCGCCGCCCATGGTTGCCCCCGCCCGGCATTCCCTCGAACCAGGGACGTTCGATGACCGCGGAGATTGTCCCCGCGTCAGACCCGCGCCGCCGCGGGGCCCGCATGGGCGAACTGACGAAGCACGTGATCCGCTCGTACGACGAGCCGGTCATCCGCGCCTACTGCCGCCTCCGTTTCCTCATCATGAACATGCGGATCATGGAGGAGATCGAGCAGTACCTGCCGCGGGAGGGGACGATCCTGGATGTCGGCTGCGGATTCGGGTACTTCTCGGTCCTCTTCGCCTCCTGCGCGCCGCGGAGGCGGATGATCGGCTTCGACGCCGACCCCCGGCGGATCGAGATCGCCCGGCGGGTCGGCGGCCGCCTCGGTCTCGACGGCCGCGTCGACTTCCGCCGGTGCGACGTGGCCGACTATCCCTTCGAGGAGCGCGTGGACGCGATCTTCGTCCTCGACCTGCTCCACCACCTGCCACGGGAGCTCGCGCCGCGGCTCGTCCGCTCCTTCCGCCGGGCCCTCGCCGACGACGGCGTCCTCGTCGTCAAGGACGTGACGCGCCGTCCCAGGCACAAGCTCCTCTTCACCTGGCTGCTCGACCGGCTGCACTACGGCTCCGGGCCGCTCAACTACTTCGGCCGCGACGAGATGCTCGAGATGATCGGGGGGGAAGGCTTCGACGTGAAGCACCATCACCTGCTCGACGTGCTCCCCTATCCGCACGTCATGTACGTCTGCCGGAAACAACGGCCGGACGGACAGGTCACCGCTTGAGGTCCCACCACCCGTACCAGCCCATGTAGACGACCGCCTTCTGCTCGATTTCCTGGTCGCCCAGGATACGGCTCTCCCAGATATACTCCGCGCCGACCGAGAGGACGAGGCCCTCCATCGTGTAGGTGTCCAGCGCGATGCCGACACCGGGGCCGAACGTGTTGTTCCAGTCGAGACGCTCGGTGTCCCAGCGGTACTGCAGGATGCCGTAGGTGTTGAGCGTGGTGTTGCCCCATTTCGCCCAGTCGATCCCCTGCCGTATCCAGCCGTTGAGGACGAGGTTGTCATCCCCCTCCTCGGGCAGGTGCCAGCGGAGGTCGCCCCAGGTGGCGCCGCGGAACCCCTCGATGGCGAGCGCGCCGGCCGGCAGCGCCGCCGCGGTCGCCGCGACGATGCAGGCCCCGATGATGAGTTGCGTCGATCGTTTCATGTCTAGATCCTCCCGTAGATCCTCGCGTCGGTCACGCCCCACGAGTGTTCGATCCTGAAGTCCTCGAGGAGCACGTAGTTGCGTTCGATGTATTCCCGGTAGCCCGTGCACGGGCAGAAACTGCCGTAGTAGAGGTCCTCGCAGACGATGAAATCGGTGGCCGGGCCGGCGCCGGCCCCGTCGCCGTCGATCCCCGCCGCGGCGAGCGCGTTCTCGAGCTGCACGAAGGTGGCGCGCGGATACCGCTCGCCGAACACGTAGGTGTAGATGACCCCGTCCCAGCCGTTCATCGCCACGGTCATCCCGTCGTAGCCGTTCTCCTCGAAGAACTCGATGAGCGGCGTGACGTCGGGATACTGCCGCTCGAGCCAGCGCATGTTGTAGAAGCCGTAGGCCCAGGCGATCACGAGGACCGCGGCAGAGAAGAAGACCCGGACGGCCCTGACGCCGCTGCGCATCGAGAAGAGCGTGCCGATGTGATCCACGCCGAGCGCCGCCGCGGGGGAGAGGAAGACCAGGGCGAAGATCATGTTCTTGTTGACCGACTGCTCGGAGCCGGTCACGAGGTGCAGGAGGATGATCGGCGCCGACATGGCGGCCAGCAGGATCGCCGTTTGTCCATGCTTCGCGCGGAAGCAGCCGAAGACGGCGAGAAGGAATGCGAAGGCCACCCAGCGGAAGGCCCAGTCGGCGAGGACGCCGACGGGGACCTGCGTGAGCGAGCGGACCGTCTGGATGTGGCCGTACATGTTCCTGAGCGGCGGGTAGGGTACGGCGAAAAGAAACCACGCGCCGAGGGCCGCCGCGGGCAAAACGAACCAGAGCAGGGTCCGTCTCGTTCCGTTGCGGAACCACACCCAGGCGAGAAACGCCGGGACGAAGACCGGCACGACGTACTTCACGGCCGCGGCGATCACGAGCGCGGCGGCGCCGGCGGCGAGCGCGGCGGCGCGCAGCCGCTCCGTGTCGACCCGCTCGGCCGCGACGACGGCGAGGAAGGCGAGACCGAGGAAGAACGCGGCGAGCATGTCGTAGGTGGCCAGTTTCATCAGGTAGAGGGTCTGTCCGGCGAACATGAAGAGCGCCGCGGCGATCACGCCGAAGCCGTCGCCGAGGAGGAGGCGCGTCGTCAGGTAGACGACGACGGTGAGCGCCAGGCCGAGCAGGATGTTCAGCCCGCGGGCGGCATGCAGCCCGCCGAGGCGGTCTGCCAGCGCCGAGAGCACCGGGTGGAGCGTCACCGAACCCGTCGCGAAGGGGCAGCCGGAGCAGGGCTCGCCGCGGAGGAACTGGTTGCCGATCTCGATGTGGAAGGCCTCGTCGATGAAGACGGAGTTGTAGTCGATCGTGAAAACGCCGAGCGCCAGCCCGTAGAGGAGGACGAGTCCGAGGAAAACGCCGTTATGCCGGTTTCCGAGATGCATGATCTATCGAAGCGTTCCGGACTTCCGCGCGTACCAGGCGGTGTAGCCGACCTTGAAGGAACCGGGCTGCGAGAACCGGATCCCCGTGCGATACTCGGGGTAGGAACCGATCACGTGCCGGCGCATGCGGACGACCTCGCCGGGGATCGGCACGAGCTCCCCGCCGATGCCGGCGTAGAGGTTCACGCGGTCGCCCGGCGGCAGCTCCTCCCACGTGGTGATGAGCGCGCCCGTCTTCGAGATGTTCCTGATCACCCCGTAGGAGAGCGATTCGTGCCCGTTGCGGACGACGACGGGGACGAGTCCCTCGTGGCGGCGGGCGCGCCGCACGCGCCGGTGTTCGCGGTCGTGCCGCCGCTCGAGCCAGGTCCGGTACCGGTCCTCGTATTCGGCCATGAACTTGTCGACGGAGAACTCGTGGAGGTAGCGCGTCATCTCGTCGCGCACGACCGTCTCGATCCCGGTGAAGTGGAGGCCTGCGCGCGTCGCGTGGTAGCCGTTGACGCGGACCGAGCGCTGGTGGACGATGCGGCCCCGCGCGGCGATCCTGCCGCCGGGAACGACGAACTCGAGCCGCATCTCCCCCGTCGGCGGCCGCGCGCCGGTGAGGATCACCGAGGCGCCCCGGCCGGTCAGGTCGTCGGCCACGGCGAGCCGGCGGACGATGCGCTCGCCGTCGGAATATCCGCAGACGACGGGAACGGCGTCGCTGATGCGGAAGTCCTCGCGCCGCTGGACGAACTTCTTCCGCGCGTAGAGGATGATCCCGATTGCGAGGCCGCTGTTGTAGAGCGCCCAGAGGCTGTTCACCGCGACGATGAAATCGTCCCCGCGCCGCCCGAGGAGAAGCTGCGCGAGGGCGAATACGATCGCGGCGATGCTCACGAGTCCCACGAACGCCTGGACGGCGACGAGCCCCCAGGCCATCGGCGCGTGCCTGCCCTTCGGCGTGACCTGGAAGGAGGCGCGCCGCGGCAGCAGCACCATCCCCAGCGTCTTCATGTAGGCGACGAACTTGCCCATGCTGAACTGCTCGAGCAGGAGGATCCCGCCGTATCCCCGGCACATCTCGTTGAAGGCGAAGAGGGAGAGCGCGTAGTAGGGGATGAAGTGCACGAGGTAGGCGATGTCGAGGGCCCGCATCGGCAGGACGCCGGTGACGAGTGCGATCGGCGGCGTCAGGTAGAAGACGAGCTTCTGGAAGCCCTCGAGCGGGTAGATGAGGCTCTCGAAGTAGCAGAGCCGCTGGGCAAAACTCAGCCCCGGCAGGAAGAGGGGATTCGCCTTGAAGAAGACCTGCCACCCGCCGTGGCCCCACCTGGAGCGCTGGATGAGAAAGGGGCGGATCGTCTCGGCGGCGATGCCGTAGGCGAGCTTCTCGCTGTGGTAGGCGCTCCGCCACCCCCGTGCGTGGATGCGGATCGAGGTGAGCATGTCCTCGGTGATCGATCCGGTCTGGAAGCCGTCGATGTCGTCGAGGGCCTTCCGTCGGAGGACGGCGCAGGAGCCGACGAAGTAGGCCGCGTTCCAGCGGTCGCGCCCCGGCTCGATCAGCGAGTAGAAGAGGGACTG